>JBAVJG010000453.1:0-2171 GCA_049687655.1 Anaerolineales bacterium
CGCGAAAAATAGAGATTTGTGCCAGCAGGATTTGTTCGTGAGGATTGAGCAGCTGCCAGGTGTAGTCAAAGACGGCGTGGAACGTGCGTTGGCGTGGGGGCAGGTCACGTCGGGTGGTGTTGAGCAGCTGCAGATTGCTGGTTAATGCAGGCATGATCTCATCCACCATCAACTGCCCTAATGAGGCCGCCGCCAGTTCAATACCCAACGGAATTCCCTCTACAAATTGACAAATCGACACCACCTGTGCCAGATGATTTTCCAGCTGGAAAGGCGTCACCAACCTGGCTGCTCGTTCGGCAAACAGACGCACGCTTTCATTTTGTAAGGCCTCCGCCGAAACCTGCCTCGGGGTTTCCAGACCAGTCAGCGGAAAAGCAAGGCTGGCTGCCAAAGGCAGCGTGGCACGGGAGGTGGTCAGGATGCGAATACCCTCGCCAGCTTCCAGCAGTTCCAGGATGAGATCAGAGGCGATAGTCAAAAACTGTTCAATATTGTCTAGAATCAGCAGCAGATTTTTTGCGGCCAACTGTCCCAGCAACTGCGACCAGAGATCGCTTTCGCCATGAAAATAGAGATCCATAGCCTGCCCCAACAAAGCGGCTACTTCTTCCCTGACTTTTTCCGGGGCATCTTTTTCGATACCTTCCAGGGAGATGAACCAGATACCGTCTTTAAAAGGTGGCGGCTGTTCAGCGGTCAATCGCCTTCCGGTAGCCAACGCCAGGCTGGTTTTACCCACACCACCAACACCAATAATGGAGACCAGTGGATATGCAGGGTCTAAGAAGGTATTGGTGAGTTTTTCGATCTCAGTTTTTCGGCCGTATAACGGCGTAAGGGCACGGGGCAGGTTGTGAAGCGGGGCGGGGGTGGTGTAGGGCGAAGGCAGTGAACCGTCTTGAATTGATTCATAAAGATCGATGGTGTCAGGATCCGGGGGGATGCCAATTTCCTTTTTAAGAAGGTCCCTGTATTTTTCATAGGCATCCAAGGATTCTGATGTCCGCCCATCAAAAGCCAGCAAACGCATCAACTGCCCCTGTGCAGTCTCATCCAGCGGATCCCAGGTCAGCCAGCGCTGGACGGTAAGGATGCCTGCGGTAAAACTCCCCTGTTCCTGCTGCCAATCAGCCAGTTGACGGAATCCATTCAGGGCAAGCTGGCGGGTGCGTTCCTGCTCGATCACCAGCCAATCGTTGAAGCGCGGCGCATTCGGCAGGAAGAAGCCGGCCATGAAATCTCCCGCATACAGGTCCAACCCCCGCCTCAGTTGATTGATGACCGCTGCTGACCGTTCCCTGCCTGCCTCCGTTAACAAAGCTTGAAAGCGTGCCGAATCAGTCTGTTGATGGACGGTTGAAGTCACTGCAATCGTTTTGTGCGTGATGACTAGGTGATCTCCCACCTGCTTTCGCAGTCTGGTTAAGGCGGTGCGCAAATTGGAAAGCGACTGACTGGTGGAATCTGTATCCCAGAGTAGATCAGCCAGCACTTCACGGTTGTGGGCCTGCCCGCTGTGCGCCAGGTACGCCAACAGGGCGATCTCTGTCTGGCTGCGGAAGCGGTTGATGGAATCCCCGTCCAAATGAATGCTGATCTCGCCCAGCAGGTTTATCTCAAGCATGTATCTTCCAATCGGAATCCATTTCTCCCACTGCTTCTTGCATAAAAATGTGTTTTTGAGCTTCCAAAACAAGGGGATATTGCAATGATTTGAATCCAATTTTAACGCAGAATACGCTAAACCCACACAAATTAATTGATATGTATCTTCAAGACGCTACAAATAAGATTCAGTTACTCTGAATATTTCCCTTGGGGGCGGAATTCAATCGTTTTGGAAGCGTTTTGGAAGCGCTCAACATACTAAACTAACATCATCGCATTTATCTGATTTAGCAATCAAACCACTGAAATTTCTTTCGGAGGTGAACCTGATCAACATTATAAGACAAATATCCAAACAGGAACGATCAATTGAGCGCCATTCTTTGGCCCAGGCGCGTGGACAGGGAGGCCTGCATGCGCAACCAAATCGTTCATCTACTATCAATAAGGAGAATCAAACCATGTTATCTGCTTCTAAAAAAACCAAGTTTCAATATCAATATTTACTAATTGTAGTAGTACTTCTTGCAATGGTATCAGTCATCGCACTGTACCAATCC
>JBAVJG010000454.1:0-1862 GCA_049687655.1 Anaerolineales bacterium
AGACCATCTGCGCGCGCCGTCGCAGGGCAAGCACTTGCTTCCGGCGGCTAAGGTGGCTGATGTCATCCCGCGTCTTCCCGGACCGAGAGAGCCTGCCCGTTGCCCAAGCGGCCACATCCTGCCCGTCAAACAGGATTCTGCCATGTGTAGGCACCTGCAAGCCCAGGACGTTCATGCCGACAGTTGTCTTCCCTGAACCCGATTCGCCAACCAATGCCATGATTTCGCCCTGATTTACGGTAAAGCTGACTCCGTCAATGGCGTGTACCACCTGTGCTGGGCGGCGCTTCAAACGGTCACCCATCGTACGCGGAACAGGGAATTGCTTGAAAAGGTTTTCGATTTGAAGGAGGGGTTCTTTTTCCATGATGACTATTTCCCTTCCACAAAGTGGCAGGCGGCTTGATGGCCTGACTCGATGCTGATCAAAGGCGGCAACTGCTTCATACAGATTGGCTCGCCGTTCCCAACATGGCAGCGTGGCTCAAAGCGACAGCCGGGTGGCAGGTTATCCAGGCGCGGCGGGTTGCCGGGAATGGAGGCCAGTTCTGAGCCGGGCTCGGCAATGTCGGGGAAAGCCTTGAGCAAACGTTGAGTGTATGGGTGGCTGGGATTGTTGAAGATCGTGTCACTGTTGGCATGTTCGGCGACTGTTCCGCCATACATGACCAGTACATCATCGCACATTTCAGCAACCACACCCAAATCATGGGTGACCAGCACCAGGGCCAGGTTCAGCTCGCGCTGCAATTCTTCGAGTAGCTCAATGATCTGAGCCTGGATCATGACGTCTAAAGCGGTAGTAGGTTCATCGGCGATCAAGATGCGCGGGTTGCAGGCTAAGGCCATGGCAATGACCGCGCGTTGACGCATCCCGCCGCTGAACTGGTGCGGATACTGTTTCCCGCGTTTGGCGGTGATGCCAACCAGTTCGAGTAGTTCCCCGGCGCGTTTGCGGGCGTCTCTGGTTGAATTGACGGTGTTGTGTAGCTGCAAAACTTCAACGATCTGACTTTCTACTGTCCGCACCGGGTTGAGGGCATTCATGGCACCCTGGAAAACCATCGCAATGTCATTCCAACGGACGGACTGCATATCGCGTTCACTGATGCCTAGCAGATCACGGTCATTGAACAGGATTTGTCCACTGACGATTCGTCCTGCTGCGGGTAACAGGCGCATCAGACTGAGCATAACCGTGGTCTTGCCACATCCACTCTCGCCGACCAGGCCCAGAGAACGTCCCTGCTCGAGAGAGAAGGTCAGCCCTTCGACTGCATTCAGGGCAACGCCGTCATCAGTCATGTAGTTAATGGAAAGGTTACGTACTTCTAGTGTGGTCATGGAAGCACCTCCGGCGGAGATTCAGTTTCCACCAAAGGCGGCTTGGCCAGAGCAAGTGAAATCATATTGCGCGGATTAAACAGGTGATGGGTTTTCAGGCGCGGGTTGACGATCTCTTCCAACGCATTACCGATCAAAATGATCGCCAGGCTGACCCATACGATCGCAAACCCCGGCGGAAGCAGGAACCACCAGGCCATACGGCTGATAGCACGTTCGAAAGCGAAGTTGAGCATCATACCCCAACTGATGAGCGTGGGGTCGCCCAGGCCCAGAAAACTCAGCGTAGATTCAGCGATGATGGAGGATGAAATGTCCAATACGGCCTGCGCGATGATGAGCGGCATGACCTGTGGCAGGATATGCCGGATGATGATGCGAAAGTCGCTGGCTCCCAGGGCGTGAGCGCGCAGGATGAATTGTCGTTCCTTGATCGAGAGCACCTGCGAACGTACCAGGCGCGCGGTATACGTCCAGTACAGAATGCTGATGACCAGGATGATCTTCCACAGTCCGCG
>JBAVJG010000455.1:0-16122 GCA_049687655.1 Anaerolineales bacterium
GTTGCTATCCATGAATTGGCTGTCAATCATAAGCAGGTTTCGCCTGCTGTCATTTCTTCCTTGGTTCGCCTGCACTAGTTCTGATCATGAGCCAAAGAGTAAATATATCTTTTTGCGGACTGCGTAAGTCCTGTTATTATCTAATTGCGAGGTAGACATGGATCATATCACCTGGTTGAACTTATTGTTTGAGAATCTGGAAAATTTTGGGGATGAAGGACGTGCGACGGTAGCATATTTGCGTCAACGCCGAACGAAAGTTGCATTCAAGCAGACCAAACCAAGTATTGGCGCGTGGTGGACAATTGCTGGAAATATTAATCTGAATTCCCGCTACTATTCTTACGATAATTCGCTTGACAACACACGCGTATATACACTTGTCATCCATGAAGTCAGGCATTTGCAGCAGGGATTTTTCACCGCGCTTTCGGTTTACGGGGAGCTGGACGCCTGGCAATTGGACTGGAGTATCTATTACCGGATGCATGGCCGCTACCCGAAGGCCTCGATTGAAGAGCTGATGAGTTTGCCGCTGGGCTGGGATCGGGATGTGCTGAAACGAGCCGTCCAATTAATGCAGGATTATGCAACCAAAGACTATCGTGCAGATTTGCTGCCCTTATATCCGATAAGGAAGGAAATTGTCTACCGGATATTCAGGAAAGTTCCTGATACGATGATGCAATCTGCATAATTAGTTTTCGTATCACTTCGTTTTTGGATCCAAATCCCTTCGTGTCACTTGCTAAATGGATTTTTTCATAAAAACCTTGATGCGAAATTGCTCATCGTTTATAATAGAACAAACGTTTTGTTTTCGGGACTTACGCAAAAATACGGAGGAAGACCGAAAATAAGGGGGGCGTGCGTAAGTCCTAATATAAATATAGGAGGATAAAATGGATTTCCAATGTGAAATCAAGGAACAGGCAGCGCAACCTACATTGTCCATTCGGACTCGCACACCTATTGATAGATTACCCGGATTACTCGGTGAATCCTATGGCAGGATTGCCGGATACCTGGCTGAACTGGGCGAAGAACCAGCCGGACCACCATTTGCGGCTTTCTACAATATGGACATGCACGACCTGGATGTGGAAATCGGATTCCAGGTGGCAAAGCCATTGTCTGGAAGAAATAACATTCAGGCCAGCCAAGTGCCAGGCGGGAAACTGGGCTTAGCATTGCATACCGGCCGGTATGCTGATATAGCTCCGACTTATGACGCTCTGACGCAATACGTAAAAGAGCAAGGCTATGAACCTACCGGTGTCTCCTACGAGTTCTATTTGAACGACCCTGGAGAAACGCCACAGGAGAAGTTGCAAACCCAGGTCATCTTTCCTCTGAAATAACGAAAGTGGCGCGTACTCGCAAGCGCGCGTCACTTTTCATCTTCAACATACAATCCTATCAGCACTTATGCCATAGCCTAGGAGAAACTCGAAAATAAGGGCGCTGTGAACTTCACCCTTATTTTCGGTACCTTTTTGCGAACCGCACAAGTCTTAACCTAGATCAATTTACTCACAATCGCCAGCAAAATCCCGCCTGCCATTACCGAGCCCAACTGACCGGCAGTATTCGCGCCCATGGCGTGCATTAAGATGAAATTATCGAAATCTTCGTCCTGGGCTACTCTGGCAGCCAGACGTCCCGCCATCGGGAAGGCTGAGATACCCGCCGCTCCGATCAGGGGGTTGATTTTGCCACCGCTTAAAAATGACATCAGTTTCCCGAACAACAACCCGGCGACCGTATCCAGCGCGAAGGCCAACAGGCCGAGCAGCATGATCTTGCCTGTGTCCCAGTTCAGGAAGGCCTCGGCGGTCATGGTCGCCCCGACTACCAAGCCTAAAAAGAGTGTGGCAATGTTGATGATCTCGTTCTCAGCGGCTTTGCTCAAGCGTTCCACTACGCCACTGACTTTGAGCAAATTTCCGAGCATCAGCATGGAAATCAAAGGAGTTGCTTCTGGGACAAGTAGTCCAACCACTACGGTGAGTGCAATCGGGAAGATGACCAGCGTGCGCTGTGAGATTGGCCTGGGCGCATAGTCCATGCGAATCGAGCGTTCTTTTTTAGTGGTCATCAATTTCATCAGCGGCGGCTGGATGATGGGAATCAGGCTCATGTACGAGTAAGCCGCGACTGCAATCGGAGCCAGCAGCTCGGGTGCTAATTTGGTCGCCACAAAGATTGAGGTCGGCCCGTCGATTGCTCCAATCACGCCAATCGATGCGGCCTGGTTGAGCGGAAAACCCAGCAGGATGGCCAGGATCAACGTGCCGAAGATACCAACCTGTCCTGCCGCGCCCAGCAGCACCATTCTGGGTTGTGCCAGCAATGGGCTGAAGTCGATCATCGCACCCACACCGATGAAAATGAGCAGGGGGAAAAGCTCTGTGGAGATCCCGGCTTTATAAAGCACGCTCATCATGCCTGAAGCTGCTGTCGCGCCTGCGTTGGCGGTCATGCCTCCCAGCGGAATGTTGGCCAGGATGCAGCCGAACCCGATAGGTAGAAGTAGAACAGGCTCGTATTCTTTCGCAATTGCCAGGTAGATCAACACCGCGCCGATGGCGAACATGACGGCGTTGCCGAGGGTGAAGTGGGACAGGCCTTTGAGAAGTTCTGGAAGCAGTTCCATCAAATCCATAATTCGCTCCTTACGTTTTACCCGTTAAGATTTACGCACCCTTAATCCGTAAAACGTAAACTCACTCCCCAAACTCCACCAAAACCTGTTTGTGCTTCACCGACTGGCCGGGACTGACGGACACGCTGGCTATTGTCCCGGTGCGGTTGGCCCGGATGGTGTTTTTCATCTTCATGGCTTCGATCACGCAGACAACTTGTCCTGTTTCCACTTGTGCGCCAGGCAGGACGAATATCTCGGTCACGGTGCCGGGTAGCGGAGCGAGCAGGGCTTTGCCGGAAGTGGTTGGGGTTGCAGATTTGGTCAATTGGACGGGGGCAGGCTCGGGTATGGTTGAAGCGGCGATTTCCGTTTCAGGATGGATTTCGAACGTCTCGCCATCTACAATAGCTACAATCGGACGTTTGTTGATGTCCTGGATTTCTACGTCATAAGTTTGACCATCTATCTTGACGCTGACTTTCATAGTTTCCGGTTTCCTTTTTGGTACATCTGACGGGTGCGCATACCCAGTTGCCAGGCGCTGACCAGGGCCGTATTCGGCATGGGGAAGTGACCGATGCGGCTTTGTATTTGCTCGGCCAATGCCACAGCGACAGCGGCAGCCGCAGCCCGGGCTTTTTGCTCTCGCGCTTCATCCCGGACATCAAGGCCTGTTTCCCGTTCGGCGAGGATGCGCGTCATCAGGGACATCAATCCCCACAAAAGGATGATTGCCCCAAAGACCAGTCCCATGCCGATCAGGGAAATCGTAAGACTCAAAATGAGTAAATTTGACATTGTTCTCCAAACGGAGCGTGGACGATGGACGATAGGCTACCGGCTGCGGTCTAGACGGGAATATTCCCGTGCTTGCGCGGCGGGGCGGGTGAATACTTATCCCGCAGAGCGCCCAGCGCGGCAATAATCTTGGGACGAGATTCTCGCGGCTCGATGATTTCGTCGATGTAACCGGCTCCAGCAGCGTAATAGGGATTATTGAATTTCTCGCGATATTCTTCTGCCAATCGTTTACGCTCGGCAGCGGGATTTTGAGCGGATGAAATTTGTTTCTTGAACAGGATGTTGGCTGCTCCCTCTGCACCCAGCACGGCGATCTCGGCGCTGGGCCAGGCATAGGTCACATCGGTGCCCAGATACTTGCTGGACATGACCACATATGCACCACCGTACGCCTTGCGCGTGATGATAGTCACCTTGGGTACGGTGGCTTCGGAATATGCATAGAGCAATTTCGCGCCGTGCCGGATGATGCCGCCGTGTTCCTGGGCGATTCCGGGCAGGAAACCGGGCGAATCAACAAAGGTGACCAGCGGGACGTTGAAGCAGTCGCACATACGCACGAAGCGGGTCATCTTATCGGACGCGTCGATGTCGATCACGCCCGCGATGCGTGATGGTTCCTGCGCCACGATGCCCACACTGTGCCCGCCGATGCGCGCCAGACCGACGATGGCATTCTGGGCCCAATCGGGTTGGATCTCGAGGAAAGTATCTTCGTCTACAATGCAGCGGATGACGTCGTGCATGGAATAGGGCTCGGTCGGCTCGAGCGGGACGATGTGGTTGAGTTCATCGTCCATGCGCAGCGGATCGTCTGTAGGCGGGATGAAGGTCGGGTTTTCGACATTGTTGGAAGGCAAATACGAAAGCGCCTTACGCGCCAGCGCCAGCGCCTCTTCCTCGGATTTCGCTGCCAGATGTGCCACGCCGCTGACCGACATGTGGATATCCGCGCCGCCCAGCGATTCGGAATCGATCTCTTCGCCGGTCACGGCTTTGATGACTTCTGGCCCGGTCAGGAACATAAATGAATGTTTCTCGACCATGATGACCAGGTCCTGTAGTGCCGGGGAGTAGGCCGCGCCGCCTGCGCAGGGTCCCAGCATGATGCTGATCTGTGGGATGACGCCCGAGAATTGCGCATTGCGCCGGAAGATCTCAGCATATCCGCCCAGTGCGCGCACGCCTTCCTGGATACGCGCCCCACCCGAATCGAGCAGACCGATGCAAGGAGCGCCGTTGCGTAGTGCCAGGTCCATCACGCGGCAGATCTTGTGAGACTGCATCTCACTTAGTGTGCCGCCATAGATGGTGAAATCCTGGGCATAGACGTATATAGTGCGCCCGTCGATCTGTCCGTAGCCGGTAATGACGCCATCGCCAAGATACTTCTCTTTTGCCAGACCAAGCTCATCATCCGGACTGGTGATGAACGGTTCCAGTTCGTTAAAAGTGCCGGGGTCGAGCAGGAACAGGATGCGTTCGCGGGCGGTCGCTTTTCCTCTGGCTTTTTGTTTCTTGATGCGTTCCTCGCCACCACCCTCCAGGGCTTTGGCGCGCATCCTTCGCAGTTCAAGTATGCGAGGGTCTTCAGGCATAGCTTCTCCCTCATCCCGTCCGAATGGAACTGGGACGGGATGTGCATGAATTCGTGAAAATAGTCACAATTTCAGTATAGCATAGCCTGTCTGAGGTTCCAGTGAGAACCGTCAGGGCTACAGGGTGCTTTTTGATATGTCGTATCCGCCCCTGCAATTCCGTATCAAAACAACTATTTTGCCTGAAAGTGTTATAGAATATGCCACTCTTAACCGTAAAAGGAAAATATATGGCTCTCGCTTATGGTATTCAAAAATCCCCTCTTTCTCAAAGACTGGCGCAGATTATTTTGCGATTGATCGGTTGGCGGACACATGTGCTAAACCCCAGGCTTAACCGTTATGTGTTGATTGGTGCTCCCCACACCTCCAACTGGGATTTCGGAATTATGCTGCTATTGATGGCTGCCGAGCAGCTACCCATCCGTTTCATGGGGAAAGATTCGCTCTTCCGCGGACCGTTAGGCCCGCTCATGCGTTCCCTAGGCGGGATTCCGGTCAACCGGCGGGAGCGCACCAAACTGGTTGATCAAATTGCTGCCAAATTCGAAGAATATGACGATCTGATCATTGGTATTGCCCCCGAGGGCACGCGCAGCAAAACAAAGTATTGGAAGACAGGCTTTTACTACATTGCTTTGAAAGCCAGAGTCCCGATTGCGATGGCATACCTGGATTATGGCAACAAGATTATCGGTGTTGGTCCCAACTTCACCCCCAGCGGCGATCTACAAGCGGACTTTGAAATCATCCGTGAATTCTATTCTGAGATAGTGGGGAAGAATCCTAATGAGCAGGGAGAGATAATTCTGGCCGATCGGTAAAATATTTAGGACTTACGCACATTGCGAAAGTCCTGTATTGTTAAATTGAGAAGGCCGACACTTGTAGTCGGCCTTCTTTGCTTTTAATTTGAGATTTTCTGCTACGCGAGGACAGGGGTAATCAATCTCAATTCATTCTTGACATCCATGACACCGGCTGTGTACATAGCTATTTCTTCAGCCTGGGTGCGGGCGATTGTAGATTTCACGTCACCCATCAGTGTTACGATGCCTCTGTCCACTTTGACAGCTACATCTTCAGCGTCAACATAGAAATTCCTGTCCAGAGCTTTTTCGATATCTTCTGCAATATCTTGATCCACTATGCTTGTTGTGGGCACAATGGTCAGATGGTTTTCAACAGAGAGTACTCCGAAATTCCTGTAAACGGTCTGTTCAGCTTCCCATTTCTTCCATAGGCTGTCCACTGTTCCATTCAGGGTTATGATGCCCTGCGATACGCTTACATCAATTTTGGTGCTGTCGATATCCTCATTCCATAGCAGGGTATTTTCAGCCTGGGTTTTGATCTGCATATCCGTTGGTAAATTCATATCGGATGCGTAGATTACATGTAGATCGTTATTTACGTTTGTAACCCCTTCGATCATCCAAGCATCGGAAACGGCAGAGTAGCGAGCGTTGGACGTATTCACATTTCCGCTCATAGTTACGATCCCGCCCAGTACTTCTACCTTGACGTCGGCTGCATTTACCCGGTTGTCCCAATATAGTTGGTCAACAACATCTCTTTTAATATTCTCATCTGTGCGTTGCATTTTACTTTCCTTTCTCTTTCTCAGTCATGTACCACCCAATGACTGTCAAGTTATGTTAAAGTTTTACAATTTTAATGGTATCAAGAAATACTGGCTGGCTCAATATACAGTTATACAAATCAACGATATATATTTCGATACATTCTTGAATCATAAGCGGGAAAAAATAAAGAAAGCTGATTTCCAGAGCTTTTTCGCCGATCACTAGCGTGCCCTGAAGGGTCAGATCTCGCAGGTAGCCTAAAATCTTCCCCTGATCCAAATCATAGACCGGTGTAAATTTCATGGCTGTCTTGCACGCTTCTTTTCTGCGCTCGTCGAACTCTCTCATGAAAGACCCCTGCTCAGGTGATTGGATTCTCTCACATTCAACTGCATACCTCCTGTATTAGTTATCTGGAGGGGTATCCTGCTGCCGAATTTTTCTCAAACGGATGGCTCCCCATATGCCGATGCCCACACCAATGATGATTCCTATGAGTCCTATGAACAGAATCGGCAGGTACCAGAACAGCAGGGATTGATCCGGTTCCCCCAGCCTGGCTACGATGGCTTCAAGCACGTACATGACAGCGAACGCTATCCCGGTCAGGGTGATCAGGCTACCAACTACCAAAGCCCCACAGGGTAGGGTTTTCTTCGGGTTCATGATTTCAAACCCGCTTTGCGTGCCTTGGACTCACCAATATCAATTCCTCCTGCGGTTGGCCCAGATACTCCGCTCCTGTCTCAATCATCACCACGTCCTCCTCCAGGCCTATATGCCCGTAGCCCGGCACATCCAGCCCCGGCTCGATGGTGTAGACTTGCCCAACTTCCAGTTTTAATTTGGGCGAGTCGCCGTATTTCTCCCAGAGTGGGCCGAGCAGTGCGCCGCCATCGTGGGCTACTCGCCCAAGCTGGTGGCCAAGCGCATGCTTGTATTCGGGGTAACCCGCTTCTGTGACGACCCGGCGGGCGATGGTGTCGATTACCAATGCCTGCACGCCTGGTTTCATGGCGGCGCGCGCTTCTTCGATTGCCCGGCGCACGGTTCCGAAACCGCGATGCACTTCGGGTGGGGCAGTCGTCTCGCCTTCGCGCAAGACATAGGCCACTCGTTGGATGTCGGAGCAATACTCCTCGTATTTAACGCCGAAGTCCCAGTGCAGGATGTGACCGGGTTCGATTTTGAGGTCTGTCGGACCGCTATGACCGACGGGAGACTCAGGTCCGCTGTTAACGGCAGGATTCGACTCGCGCGGCCAGGCGAAGCCCACACCTGTTTCCGCCATCTGGGTGTGCATGTAAGCTGCTAGGTCTTTCTCTGTCATCCCCACGCGGACTTGTTCGAACGTCCTGCGATAGATCTCGTCTGTGATCTCAACCGCCTTACGGATGCGCTCCACTTCGCTTTGGGTCTTGCGTCCGCGCAGGGCGTTGATGAGCGGTTCGGCGCTGGTCAGCCGATCTGCGTATGGGGTGCCGCTCAGGTAACCGGCCAACATTTCGTACATGGCGTGAGTCAACCCGTCAGCCTGGACATTGTTTTTCGAGGTGTTAACAGCTATGCGGTCGGGGTTGAGGCGGGTGAGAGTTTCCCGCAGGTTATTCCGAATTCCCTCGTCATATCCGAGAACCGTTTCGAAGATTCCCAGTCTCTCGATCGCATCCTTCTCCAAATTACCAACGATGGCGATGCGTTTGCCTGATTTCGTAAATATCAAGGCGGATTGCCAGGTCAAATCGCCGGATCCGATCAGAAAATCCAGCACCGGGTCGCGCACGCCAGATGTTTCACGCACGAACGTGAGCCACAGATCGATGTCGGTTTCTTTCAGGATGTCAATTGCCTGGGTTGCTTTTTCTTGTAATAGGGACATTTTGTTATTCCTTCCTGAGCGGAGGCTTGCGCTTGTCGAAACCAGCAGTCGAATGACGCTTTAACTTCGTTTTACTCCGCTTAGCGAGATAATCTATTCCACCGGCATCCGAGCCTGCTGCGTAACACCTACCAACTCGCGCGGCGGATCTTTGACTACGAAAGCCAACATAGCAGCCATCAGCAGCCCGCTGATTATCGAGACCAAGAAAGTGGCCTGGAAGCTGACCGTATCTGCCAACCAACCGCCGATGACGGGCGCCAGCAAAGTGGCCGGTGCAGTGATCGTGCTGGAAAGGCCAATGTAATAAGGGCGTTCTTCTTCCGTGGAAAATCGTACAGTCAGGGGGATTGGAATAGTCCAGATGGCGACGACAGCCACGCTGGTCAGGATAAGACTGGTATAAAACCAGGTTGCGTTTGGAGCGAGCATGGCGATAGCCGCGCTCAAGGTGGCTGCCAGCGCGCCGACAATCATAACCACTCGCGGACTCCAGTAGTCTGCCAGCCTGCCCATCACAAGGTTAGCCAGGATCGACGATAACAGGAAGACGCCTGTCATATAGCCGGCTTCCGCTTCGCTGATGCCGAAGGTCCAAACAACGTAGACGATGTAAAACGTGAAGGCCATCGCGGCAAACTGGCTGAGCGAGCGCATGACCAGGAACGCGATGAAATTCCCGTTAGACTTCAAGATACGCTGCGATTCTTTCCAGAATCCGACCGGTCTGCTCTCTATGCTGCGTGGCCGCCCATCCGGTTCGCGGGTGAATGCGAGAAAGGTGTAGGAGATCACGAACGAAAGGCTGGCAGCTAAAAAGCACAGTGTGAAATCCAACGGGCCATCCAACCGGTCCAGGATCAATCCCGCGGCCACCGCCGAAAACACTTCCAGCCCGGTGAAGGCGGCCATCTGCGCGCCGAAGAAGGTGCCATACAGATTGGTCGGCATGATTTTAGAGATCAAGCTGGTCCAGGCGTTGGCCGTGAACCCGCCGCCGAATCCCTGCCAGATAAGTAGGATGAATGTCAGGATGAGCGCGGTCCGAGTACCGAGCTGAGGCAGGAACCAGGCGACGATAGCCAGTCCCAAAAACGGGATGCGTTCGTGGATCGTGGTCCACAATACCAGCGGTTTGATGCGCTTCGAACGGGACACCCAGTCTGCCGTCAACAACTGGGGAAATTGCCAGCCGACATTATGGATCGCGGGCACCAGCCCGATTAATAGAGCTGAATCCGTCATCTGGGATACGAAGAGGGGGATGACGGTGATAAAAGAGGCAAATCCCAGCGCGAACCCGAAAAATCCGCCGTCCAGCAGGTTGACGGTTAGATTGAAGTGCAAATTGCGACGGATAAACTGGTCGTTGGAACGGGGGCGCGACATAACATGGATTGTACTCCTAGGGACAAGGACTTGACAACGGTAGGAAAATAATTATAATAATAAAAACGAACGTTCGTTTTTATTATGTGAGGAAAGAAGATGGTGCTAGAAGATACTCTAACGAAAGGTGAACGCACCCGGCAGGCAATCGAAGATGTTGCCTACGAACTGTTCCTGGAACAGGGTTACTCGGCTACCTCCATGAGGCAAATTGCGAAACATGCCGGGATTGCACTGGGTGGAATTTACAATCATTTCAAAGGCAAAGACGATATTTTCGAGGCTATCATTGTCGATAAACATCCATATAGGAAATTGTTGCCGGCTATTCTTGAAGCAGAAGGAAGTACAGTCGAAGAATTTGTCCAGAGCGCCATGCAGATTATTATGGATGAGTTGGGAGATGACCCGCATTACGTAAACTTAATGCTGATCGAAATTGTGGAATTCAAGGGCAAACATGGCGCCACCTTACTTAAGGAACTGGCTCCCAAAGCCTTACCTATCTTCGAGCGCTTAATTAAATCAAGAGATGAGTTTCGTGTGAACAACCCGGCTATGCTCTTGCGGACCTTTTTTGGCATGATCTTTTCCTATTACTTGACCGAAATGATCGTTGCCGATTCAGTTATAAGTGGCTTGATGCCCGGGAACAGTGCCGAAGTGTATATGGATATTTTCTTACATGGAATACTGGTAGATAAGGAGTAAGCGATGTTTGAAAAACAAGGCTGGCATATTCTATCTTTGGCGGTTTTGTTGGCCTTTGTCGCAGCACTTGCCCAGGATGATGTGCTGGCGGGTCAGTTGTGGGGGATAAGCTCGCAAGCCTGGTTGTGGATTGCGATTGCCGTACCTGTCCTTCACCAAATTTTTGTGTGGCTGTTCTGGCGTCTAGAATTGCATCATGGCTTAATTACAAGTTGGTTCGGTGAAAGCGGATTCACCATGTATAAAATTGGGTTCACAATCCTTTTTGCGGCCCGCCCGATCTCCATCTTTTTACTTGGAATCTCCAATTACAACACGCTGACTTGTCCCCCAGCCCTGATGTACGCAGCGGCAGCCCTCTTGCTTATACCGGGTATATACACGATGTATTCCGTTGTGCACTACTTCGGCATGGATCGTGCCTATGGAATCGATCACTTCGACCCGTCTTATCGTAAGAAAACGTTTGTCAAGCAGGGCATGTTCAAATATACCGACAATGCCATGTACAAATTTGGCTTCTTGATCCTGTGGTCGATTGCGCTTATCACTTTATCCAAAGCTGCTTTGCTGGCGGCCGTTTTCAATCATCTTTATATCTGGGTACATTTCTACTTCACCGAACTGCCTGATATCAAACGTATTTATGGTAATCCGTCCAAGGAGATTGCATGAACTCACGTTTAATTTCTATTATCCGTAAGGAATTCATTCAAATTATCCGTGACCCGCGTACGTTGGTCCTGATCGTTGTAATGCCGATCATGCAGTTGTTCCTGCTGGGATATGCTGCAACAACGGATATCAAGAATGTCTCGCTGGCAGTCTGGGATCAGAGTAAGTCCACACAATCGCGTGCCTTGCTGGATGCATTCCGAGCCGCGAACTATTTCAGTATCGACTATACCGTTGGCTCGAACGAAGAATACCGTCAGTTGATCGAATCTGGACAAATTCGCGCCGCGCTCATCATCCCACCAGATTATGACATACGTCTGTTGGAGGGAAGCGCGCAAGTTTCCATGGTACTGGATGGTTCCGATGCAACCGTCGGCGGAACCGCGCTCTCCACGGCAAAGTTGATTGGCCAATCTTACGCCACCAAAATCATGACCGAGCAGGCTGCCCTGACGGGGAGATCCTCCTCTTTCAATCCGCCTCTGGATGTGCGTACGCAGGTCTGGTATAACCCGGATCTTATCGCGGCTTATTTCAATGTGCCGGGTGTGATCGGCATGATCCTTTACTTCATCACTGCCTTGCTGACTGCCTCTTCCATTGTGCGCGAACGCGAACGCGGCACCATCGAGCAATTGATCGTGACCCCCATCCGCTCCTGGGAGTTGGTTGTAGGAAAAATATTGCCTTACTCCATTCTGGCATTAATTGATACGGTTGAGATCCTTGTTATCGGTCACTGGTGGTTCAAGGTTCCCATCAGAGGCGACCTTGGCCTCGTTTTTGCACTTTCCGGACTGTTTCTGTTATCAAGCCTTGGCATCGGCCTATTTGCGTCCACGATTGCCAATACACAACAGGAGGCATTCATCACGGTCATGCTCACCATGCTACCAAGCATCTTTCTTTCCGGCTTTTTCTTCCCCATTGAGGCCATGCCTAAATTCCTTCAATACGTGTCGGCCATTGTCCCGCTGCGTTATTACCTCGTGATTATCCGTGCCTTACTTTTGAAGGGAGTCGGTGCTAGTGCGCTACAGGGAGAGATTGTCGCATTATCGATTTTCGCAGTTGTTATTATGGGTGCGGCGGCCATGCGCTTCCGAAAACGATTAGACTAATATCATCAAGGAGCTACCATGCAACATAAACGCCCTCCAGTCCCAGCGATCATCCTTGTTGTGTTGATCATCGCCGCCGGAATTTATTATGGATTTCAAGCCTTGAACGGCGATGGAAACGGCCAACTCAGCGCTTCGGGAACGATTGAATCCGTAGTGGTGAACGTTTCGCCCGAGATGGCCGGGAAAGTAAAAGAAGTCCTGGTCAGTGAAGGACAGTCCGTTAAAACGGGTGATACGCTTCTTTCCCTGGACAATAGCCTGCTGGCCGCACAACGAGTCGCTGCGGCCGCCCAGTTGGATTCCGCCAATGCGGCGGTTGTAACCGCCGATGCTGCCCTGGCCTCTGCTCAACACCAGTATGACCTGGCCTATGTATCCGCCATAACCGCTGAACAGAACACCCAGGCCAGTGATTGGCGTTTCTCCGCACCTGACGAATTCAACCAGCCCTCCTGGTACTTTATCCAGCCCGAACAGCTGGCCTCGGCGCAGGTAGAAGTGGATGCGGCCCAATCCGCCTTTGAGCGTACGTTGACCAATCTTCAAGAAGTTACTGGCAGCCAGGGGAGTGATATCTTCCTGGCCGCCGAGAAAAGGCTCTCGGATGCCCGTGCTACCTTCCTGGTGGCCGATAAAGTAAAAATCAATGCAGAGTATGCTGCGGAAGGCGGCGGCCTGCTGGATGCTGCTTACGATTCCTACAACGAGGCGCTCGACGAAGTACGTATTGCCCAGAGAGAATACAATGCGCTGCTTAACACGCAGGCAGCGCGCGATGTGCAGGATGCGCGTGGTATGGTTGTCGTTGCCCAGCAACGTTATGACCAGGCGCAGACCTATTTGCTGGGCCTGAAAACGGGCGGCTATTCGCCTGCCGTAGTGACCGCCGAAAAAAATCTGGAACAGGCTAAAGCCGCCGCAGAGCAGGCACATATTGCCACCTCACAGGCCCAAGCCAACCTTGAACTGTTGGATACCCAGATTTCCAAGCTGACCGTCTATGCCCCCATGGACGGCGTAGTCCTGGTACGGAATGTAGAACCGGGTGAATTTGTCCAGCCGGGCGCGACCGCCCTCAACATGGCCGACCTGAACAACTTGACCATTACCGTCTACGTTCCTGAAGACCGATACGGACAGATTAATATCGGCCAGCAGGCTGAAGTGTCGGTTGATTCGTTCCCAAATACTACCTTCAAAGCTGAGATTACCCAAATCGCTGACCAGGCTGAATTCACGCCGCGCAATGTTCAGACCGTGGAAGGGCGCAGTTCAACCGTCTATGCCGTCAAGTTGAAGGTGACAGACTCAAATGGCAAGCTGAAGATTGGCATGCCTGCGGATGTTGTGTTTGTAAATTAAGACCACAAGTGAAATTTTGGTTGTGATGTTGATGTTTCTAACAAGCGAGTCATTAAATCATCGGAAATAACGCTATGTATCTGATAGAAGCAGTTCATATTTATAAGTCTTTTGATGACAACCATGCAGTGCAGGATGTAAATCTGTCAATCCGGCCAGGCGAGATTTATGGGTTGGTTGGACCGGATGGGGCTGGTAAAACGACCACCATGCGCATGCTGGTTGGGGCATTACGCGTCGATTCGGGCGAGATCACCGTTTGTGGCTACGATGTCAACAAGCAGGTAGAACTGGCGCGTGCACAGTTCGGCTATCTCTCGCAGCGCTTTTCGCTTTACGATGACTTGACTGTCCTGGAAAATATTCGCTTTTTCGCCGAGGTGCGCGGATTGTCCTCGCGTGAATGGCTGCCGCGCAGCCTGGAAATCCTTGAATTCGTCGGCCTGGTTGAATTCAAAGATCGTCGTGCCGGGCAACTTTCCGGCGGTATGAAACAGAAGCTGGGACTGGCCTCCGCGCTGGTCACCCGCCCGCGTGTGCTGTTGCTCGATGAACCTACCACTGGGGTTGACCCCGTCACCCGCCAGGATTTTTGGCAGTTGGTTGTTAAGTTAGTTTCTACCCCCCTCTCTGACTCTCCCCCCATTTTCGAAGAAAATGGGGGGAGCCGGAGGGGGGCCGGGGTAAGTGTCCTCCTTACCACTCCCTACATGGACGAAGCCGCTCGCTGTCACCGTGTCGGTTTTATGCGCGCGGGCGAGATCATCGCCGAAGGGACGCCGCCTGAGTTGCGTGCCACTTTAAATGGCCGCATCCTCGAACTGCGCGGAGAACCCATAGCGTTGCTGCGCAAGATCGCTCGCCAGGATAAAGATGTGGAAGATGTACAGGCTTTCGGGAATCGCCTGCATGTCCGGGTGGGGAAGAACAAGGCTGAAGTTGTGCTCAGCAGGCTCAAGTCCACGATACGAAGCGAGGGGGGACAGGTGACTAATCTGCGTTCCGTCCCGCCTGTCCTCGAGGATGTCTTTATTGATTTATCGGAGAGCAACCATGACTGAACCCGTCGTCATCACCGAAGGTCTCACCCGTCGATTTGGTGATTTTGTCGCTGTTGACCATGTCTCATTGCAGATCAATCCCGGCGAAGTGGTTGGCTATCTTGGCCCGAACGGATCGGGTAAGACCACTACCATCCGCATGCTGCTGGGGTTGCTGGAACCCTCTGACGGACACGCAACCGTGCTGGGCTATGACGCCTTCCGCCAATCAGAGGAAGTGCGGGCGCGGGCCGGTTACATGTCACAAAAATTTGCCCTGTATGATGATTTGACCGTATGGGAGAATATCGAATTTTATGGCGGTGTCTATGGGATTACAGACAGGCAGCGTATCGCATCCACCCTGAACCTGCTCGGCCTGACCGGGCACGAATCCACGCTGACAACTTCACTCTCGACTGGTTGGCGGCAGCGATTGGCATTAGGGATCGCATTGGTACACCAACCGAAGTTGCTGTTTCTGGATGAACCGACTTCTGGTGTCGACCCTACTGCCCGCCGAGCTTTCTGGGATTTAATTTATGACCTGGCATCCGAAGGGGTGACGGTTTTCGTTACTACGCATTACATGGACGAGGCCGAATATTGCGAGCGCGTGGGCATCATGCGCGCGGGTAAATTGCTTGCAATGGATACTCCGGATAATTTGAAGAAAAACATAATAGAAGGAAATGTCTGGCAGGTGGTAGCCTCTCCTTTGCAAACCGCCCTGGATACATTGCAAACTCTGGAGGGAGTCTTGCAAGCCGGTATGGCCGGTGACCAATTGCGTGCAATCACTGAGCGGGAAATTACAGCGAAGCAATTGCAAAAGAATTTACAGGAATCGGGGATAGAAGTAAAGTCGGTAGAACGTGCCGAATCAACATTGGAAGATGTGTTTTTGTTTTTAGCACGATAATCAGTTTCCCCATTATCGGATAAATCCGGTTGCCAAAAAGTTATCCTATTAAGCAACTCACGGGTTACCGGGATAACAGAAGAACTGGAAAACCTTTATGGGGGTGGTAGAACATCCCAGGGACTGATCTTGTAAGTAGCGGTCATGATCTCGAAGTGCAGATGCGCTCCTGATGAGCGTCCGGTGCTACCGATTGCGCCAATGCCTTCGCCCTGTCCCACGCTTTGTCCGCAGAACCGATAAAAGTCACTCAGGTGCGCATACAGCGATTGGAAACCATTCCCATGGTCGATCATGACCATGTTGCCATAACCGTAGTTGTTCCAACCTGCATAGACCACCACGCCCGCATCTGTGGCATACACACCTTCGCCTTCTGAACCGG
>JBAVJG010000456.1:0-6402 GCA_049687655.1 Anaerolineales bacterium
TTCGAGAAGCCGGCGTTATTCTCATTTTCCCACTGCATAGGTGTGCGCACGCCATTTCGATCATGAAGCCAGACATTGTCTCCCATACCAATCTCATCCCCATAATAAAGGATAGGCGATCCGGGAATGGTGAAGAGTAGTGAATTGGCAAGCTCGATCTTACGGCGATCATTATTCAGTAGTGGCGCCAGCCGACGGCGTATACCCAGGTTCAATCGCATGCGTGGTTCGGGCGCGAACTGATCCCACATCCACTCGCGTTCATCTTCAGTAACCATCTCCAGCGTCAACTCGTCATGATTGCGCAGGAAAATACACCACTGGTTGGTCTCTGTCAGCGCCGGAGTGCGGCCCATAATCCACTCCAGTTGCGTGCGATCCTCCTTGCGAATGGACATGAAAATGCGCGGCATGATGGGGAAATTAAAGCCCATGTGGAATTCATCGTCACCTTTGCCGAAATATGGGATGACATCTTCGGGCCATTGATTGGCCTCTGCCAACAGGACGCGATCCGGATAACGTTCGTTTATAAAGCTGCGGATATCTTTCAAGAATCCGTGAGTTTCCGGGAGGTTTTCACAACTCGTGCCTTCGCGTTGGAATAAATATGGAACCGCATCGGCACGGAATCCATCCACTCCGAGGTCCAACCAGAAGCTCATAATTGTCAGCATTTCCGCCTGAACTGCCGAATTATCGTAATTAAGATCGGGCTGAGAGGCATAAAAGCGATGCCAATAATATTGCTGCGACTTTTCGTCCCAGGCCCAGTTTGACTCTTCAGTATCCAGGAAAATGATACGTGCATCGCGAAAGGCCATACTGCTGTCGCTCCACACATAATAGTTGCGAAAGATGGAATTTTTATTGGCGCGCGCTGCCCGGAACCAGGGGTGCCGATCGGAGGTGTGATTCAAGACCAGGTCCATGATGATGCGCAGTCCGCGTTTGTGGGCTTCTTCCAGCAACTCTTCAAAGTCATCCAGCGTACCATAATCGGGATGGATATCGTAATAATTCGAAATATCGTATCCATCATCTTTGAGGGGAGAAGGGTAAACCGGCAATAGCCACAAACAATCTACCCCCAGCTCTTTTAAGTAATCAAGTTTTTCGATCAGACCACGCAGGTCGCCATGACCATCGTTGTTGCTGTCATGGAATGCGCGCACATAAATTTCGTAGAAAACGGCGTCTTTGTACCAGAGGGTATGGGTATGATCCATAAGTAATTTGTTAAGCTCAGATTATCCTTTCATTAAGATGTAATACAATGTATAACACAAAGTGATTGTCCGTCAGATTGAAACTACATTGCCAGCAATCACATTGCGATACCAGTATGCACTCTGCTTCGGTGTACGGGTGAGAGTGTCATAATCAACACGCACCAGGCCAAAACGAGGACCGTAACCTCGCTCCCACTCAAAGTTATCCAAAATGCTCCAAACGAAGTAGCCATGCACGTTAGCACCTGCTTCTATAGCTTCATGTAAATAGCGCAAATGCGCGCGCAAGAAATCGATACGAGTCCAATCAGCAACGAATCCATTCTCGTCCGGGACATCCGGCATGGCGCAACCGTTTTCAGTCAAATACAACTTGGGGTTGTCGTACGTCTCTTTGAGGTGCAACACTTCGCGTTTCAGACCAGCGGGATCGATGCCCCAATTCATCTGGGTCCGTCCCCAGCCGGGTGCAGAAAAAGGCGTAAGGCGTGCTTTATTGAGACCGCCAAACAAATCGAACTCGACATAGTCGGTATTATAGTAATTCAGCCCCAGAAAGTCGATTGGCTGCGAGATGTCCTGCGCGTCTCTGGCCTGGACCTTTGGCTGGTGAGGGCCAATGTACTCGAACAGTGCCTGTGGATAGGTTCCCTTAAAAACCGGGTCGAGGAACAGGGCATGCGTCTCATCATGAACGCGCTGAGTGGCGGCCCGGTCTTCGTCACTGTCACTGGCAGGGATCAATCCATTCAGATTCAGGATCAGACCGATCTGCCCGCCATAACCGCCCTCCCGGTAAACTTGCACTGCCTTGCCATGTGCTAGCAGCAAGTGATGCGCTGTCTGGTAGGCCTGCGAATAATCGCAAATGCCGGGAGCATGTACGCCGGTGCCATATCCCAGAAAGGCGGGCACCCAGGGTTCATTGTGCGTAGCCCAGAATTTCACGCGATCGGCCAGTTTGTCAAAGGCGATGCGGGCATAATCGGCAAACCAATCGGTTGAATCGCGGTTGGGCCAGCCACCCAGTTCCTGCAATACCTGAGGAAAGCCCCAATGGTAAAGCGTAGCTTTTGGCATGATTCCCGCAGCGAGCAATTCATCCACGAGGCGGTCGTAGAAATCCAAACCTTGCGGGTTGACCGCGCCTCGTCCTTGTGGCAGGATGCGGGTCCAGGAAAGGGTGAAACTATAGCAGGGGATACCCAACTCTTTGATTAAGGCTACATCATCCGGCATGCGATGGTAATGATCACATGCAATCTCCCCGGTGTGGCCATTAAGAATATGCGCGGGCCAACGAACGAATCGGTCCCAGATACTCTCACCTTTGCCGTCTTCATTATAAGCGCCTTCGATTTGATAGGCGGAGGCTGCAACGCCCCACAAGAAATCTTCAGGAAAGATAAGTTTTGTCATTGAGATCATTATCCTTCAGAGTTTGGATCGCGCGAACCGTAATGTTCGATAACGCGGTACGAGTAGTTGTCATCTGATCTGTCCCGCGGAATCCTTCTTCTCCGAACACCATGGCGCCCAAGCATAATTCTAAGACCAGCAACCCGCTTCTGCCTAATGGCATGTATTTCATTTGAAAACTCCGCTTTTGTCAATTCCCTGCTGAAGAATATCTGAACAGTATTACAAGGACCAGGCCGGTCAGCGCACCGGGCAATGCACCCGATGTCAGCAGACCCGGCACCAGGGTCAGGCCTGTTGTCCAGGCCATAATGCTGACGATCAACCACCATCCTGCCCAATCGACTTCTTTTCTTAGAAGGAACCATTGCACAATGCCAATCATTCCCCCCAGGATTGGACCTAGCAAAAATCCCATATCTGATGCGAAGAAAACTACAAAAAGGATGTATCCAGCGATCCATGCTAGTGAACTAACAATAGCCCATCGCCAGGCCATATGGACACGCTTATAGAGAACTGCCCATTGAAAAGCAGCGATGGCAACCCCAGAGATAACAATTGGGATTCCGCTGAAAAAAAGCCTTCCGGCCAGCCACCCTAAAGTGCATGCCATGATCCAGTAGAACCATAGCGCCCAGTCCATTGATTCAGATTTGGTATTTGACATGTTATCAAAGAGATTGTATGGGTTTCTATCTATGAACGAGGCTGCCCGGTTCATCATGAATCGTGCAGCCTCGTTTTTGGAATTCAATCGTTAGCAGTTGTCTACCCCTTCACAGAACCCGCTAACAGGCCGCGTACAAAGTAGCGTTGCATCGAGAAGAAGACCAGTAATGGCAAAACCATCGAGACAAACGCCCCGGCCGTCAACAAATGCCATTCACTACCTCGTGAGCCTACTATAGCGGCCATGCGCTGAGTCACCAGCTCGAATTCCGGGTTGCCGCCTAAGAAGATCAAGGCTACCAGATAGTCATTCCAAACCCACAGGAATTGGAAAATCGCAAAGGAAGCCAGGGCAGGTACAGATAGCGGTAATACAAGCCGGGTGAAGACCGTAAAGTGTGAAGCTCCGTCGATGAAAGCCGATTCAAAAATATCCCGTGGCAGGGTACTGACATAGTTGTAAAGCAGGTAGGTTGCCAGTGGCAGCCCGAACCCTGTGTGAGCCAACCAGATTGCCAGAAAAGTGCCGTTGAGGTCCAATGCTTTGTAGTCTCGCAGAATTGGCACCAACGCGATCTGCAATGGCACAACCAATAATGCAACCACCATAACAAACATCCCTCGTCGTCCCGGAAATTTCATCCAGGCAAAAGCATAGGCAGCAAAAGTTGCAATCAAAATTGGAATCACCGTAGCTGGGATCGCCACAGTTAAACTGTTCAAGAAAGCGCGGTTCATGTTATCGCCAGGGACAGTCTCAACCGTGCCATCCGGACGAGTGAATTTGAAATCCTGACCACCCAGAACCTGTCTGTAGTTGTCGAGCGAGAACCTCCAGTCGACCGTCCAGACTTGTTGTTGCACTTCCACTTTCCCAATGCGTTTATTTCCAATCCAGGTCACACGCTCGCCATTAGGGGTTTCAACCCCTGCCCGGAATTCTTCGAAGGTTCCACTAACACCTTCAATTTCCATGACCCCGTTGGGATCAAGCCCTAACTCACTTGGATCAATTTCTTGTACTGGCTGCCAATCGCGGTATGGAAATATTTTCCACCAACCGGAGGTAGCAATATCATCCCGGTTTCGAAAAGATGAAACAAATATCCCCATGGTCGGGATGGTCCATATCAACACAAGCAGTAAGAGGGTTAGATTAACAAACAGGCTAGCAAGTCGTTTTTGTCTTTTTCCGCTGTCCATCTTAGAACGCCTCCTGTTCTCTGAATTGTCTCAAGTTATAGTACATGACCGGGATAACGGCGATCAACAGCACGATAGCGATGGCCGATCCAAACCCGGAGTTCCGGTTGGTAAATGACTGCCTGTAGAACTGGGTGGCGATCACATGCGTGCCAAACTGCCCCCCTGTCATGACCCAGACCACGTCGAATATCTTAAGGGTAAAGATAACCACTGTGGTCCAGACAGATATGATTGTCCCCCGAATGTAGGGAATCATGATGCGGAAAAAGATCTGGAACTCATTCGCACCATCTATCCGGCCGGCTTCCAAAAGTTCCTCGGGAATACCCTTCAAGGCCGCTGAAAATAAAACCATAGAGTAACCGGCTTGCAGCCAGACAACAATCACGATCAGGAACAAATTATTCCAGGGTGCAATAGCGACCCATTGCGGCCAGGCTTGTGGGGTACCTCCTAATCCCACGACAATCGCGTTTAGCAACCCAATCTGAGCCTGACCAGCCGGCCGAAATTCATAAATAAAGTTCCAGATGATACTGGCACCAACAAAGGAAATCGCCATTGGCAAGAAGATGAACGATTTGGCCGTTTTCTCGAAGCGGCTGCGATCAGATAATACGGCAATGACCAGACCGAAAGCGACCGAGAACGTACTGCCAAAGACGATCCACATCAGGTTGTTGCGAAGCGCTTCTAACATCAAGTCCTGGGTAAAAACGGCAAGGTAATTATTTAACCCAACGAATGAATCGCTGGTTATGAGTTGAAAAAAGCTTAGGCCGTCTGGTGGACCATCTCGATTGAACAGGCTGATCCAAAACGTGCGCAACGTAGGGATTGCCAGATACCAGGAGAGGATCGCCATGGCCGGGCCTACAAATACAAAAGGCAGGAGTCGGGTTCTCCAGGCGTCCGGGAGCCTTTCCACCAGGTCATTGAAAATCCAATATAAGAGGGCGACGCCTCCTACACCCCAAATAATAGCAACCAGGGTAACGATAATTTGGGGAGCGTTACTGTCTCGCAGAAACAGGAATCCTTGGTAGAGCACATAGAAAGCAATTAACGGGATGCTTATCGCTAACAGGACACGACCGATGAGGGAAAAAATCCTTACCCCAAGTGATTGATTCTGTTCTTCCACGTTATCTAGGAAGTCCATAGCCCACTCCTTATAAAAATAAATTTTAGATCAGGTAGAAACCATCTATTATTTTACTTATTGGTTTCTGTTTTACAAGTCTAAAATAGAGTAATGGTGGACGACCATACGATCGTCCACCATTACTAAAAACTAAAACCTATTCGGGCCAGGAGGCGTCAATCGCTTGCATGGCCGTATCTAGATCCTCGGATCCGGCAACGTAGCTGGTGATATGCTCCCAGAAGGAGCCGGCCCCAACTTCGCCCGGCATCAGGTCAGATCCATCGAAGCGGAAACTGGTCGCCCCCGCCACGAGCTGGGAAACGCCCCAGTCCAGGTCGGAACCGTACATGTCTTGCGTTGCTGTTTGTTGAGCAGCGATAGCACCGCCACCTTCCAACCAACCAGTAACCGATTGCGGGGTCGTGAAGTATTCCATCAAGGCGCGCACTTCCGGCCGGTCATTGAACATAGCGATCAGGTCGCCAGCTACCAGGAATGGTTTTCCATAGGCTTCATCAACTGGCGGCAGATAGAAGAAGTCATAATCCACGCCGTATTCTGTCCCTTCGGGGAAGAAGCTGGTGATGAAGTTAGCCTGCCTGTGCAGCCAGCATTTCGGGGGATCATCGAACATTGGTCCCGGCGCATCGCCAAAGGCGGTGGAGACGATGGATGACCGTCCGCCTAAAACATAAGCATCGTTGAACCAGATCTCACTCCAGGTAT
>JBAVJG010000457.1:0-1678 GCA_049687655.1 Anaerolineales bacterium
GATACATACCCAACAATGTACGCGACAAAAAACAACATTCCATCCCCTAAAAGAACGCCTTGAGAAAAGAAAGCCGCCTTTGGTGAATATCCAAGTCGTGTCACCAGCAAGGCTGCATTCAAAATTACGGCTGGAAAGAACGCCAATAAGCTTCCACGGACACCGAAATACCAGGCTGTAACTACAACCGGAAGTATTGACAATGAAGCTGCGACTGTACCCGCGAATTGGAGGATAAAGAACGCTAACAAGTATCCCACCCAAGCGCCGGCAACAAGTAGCCATCGCAAACGAGCCGGTAGTAAAATGGTATCGTCTTTCATAGGTTTGATCTACCTTTAAAGGAATGGTTGTCTGTATTGTATAGGGTACGGTTTAGAGATAACATTACAGCTTACTCACAGGCAAGTACCATTTTTTATTAATATCAGGCCAGCTACACCTGTCTCATCTATATCCCCGCTGTTTTTGGAGAGCCTATGCTCATCGCCATCACCCGCCAAGTAAGCCCGACTATCAACCAGTGCAAACTCACTCACATCCCCCGTAAACCAATCAATTACAAACGTGCCTGTGCACAGCACAAACAATACGAGGATGCACTGCGTTCGTTGGGGATAGATATCATTTCACTGGATGCCGAATCGGGCTTGCCGGATTCGGTCTTTGTGGAAGACGTGGCATTCGTGCTGGACGAATACGCCATTATGCTCAACCCCGGCGCACCTTCTCGACGTCCTGAAGTTGCTTCCGTTGAAAAGGCCTTAGCGCCATACCGGGACATCTACCGCATCCAACCGCCCGGCACTGTAGACGGCGGCGACATCCTGACAGTCGGCAAGACAGTGTACGTTGGCTTATCAAGCCGTAGCACGGAAGAGGCCATAGAACAGATCAGGGCCATTCTTGAGCCACGCAGCTACCAGGTCCGGGAGGTGCGCGTGAGCGGTTGCCTGCACCTTAAGTCTGCAGTCACACAGGTCAGGGATGATACGCTGCTTATCAATCCCGAATGGGTCTCCAAAGATGATTTTTTCGGCATGGATTTCATCGAAGTCGATCCATCAGAGCCATACGCAGCCAACGCTGTACTGGTGGATGGTTCAATCATTTACCCATCATCATTTCCCAAGACCCAGGCGAAACTTCAAGCTGCTGTCAAGCGTATGATAATTGTAGAGGCCGACGAATTGGCCAGGGCTGAAGGAGCATTAACATGCTGTTCCCTGATTTTCAACACCTGACTTGATATAATCGGCAGAAAAACTCTGGAGAAAACAATATGGAATGGATCACACAACCTGATGCTTGGATCGCGCTGATCACCCTGATCGCGCTGGAACTTGTTCTGGGCGTGGATAATGTCATCTTTATCTCGATCCTGGCAGGGAAACTGCCGGTCGACCAACAACAACGGGCACGCACAACCGGCATAGCCCTGGCGGTCATCACGCGTATCTTGCTGCTGCTGTCCATTTCGTGGGTGATCGGCCTGACGGAGCCGCTCTTCGGCATATTCTCGCTGGATATTTCGGGCCGTGACCTGATCCTGCTGGCAGGCGGTTTATTCTTGCTGGGCAAAGCCACCCTCGAAATTCACCATAAGCTGGAGGGCGTGGAGGGTCAAAGCTCGGCCAGGGTGGCAGCCAGTTTTACCAATGTGATCGTACAGATCCTG
>JBAVJG010000458.1:0-2878 GCA_049687655.1 Anaerolineales bacterium
GCCCCATACAGCCAGGAAAAAATCTTTTCCCTGCCAATATTCGGCGGCGCGCCGGGTGGCATTTGCACCCCATCCTCGGTCCAAAGAGCGATCCATCGATCTGCGTCACCAGCGCCTAAGCTGGCGGCATATTTCTGAAAGACTGCTTTGACCGCTGCTTCTACATTTTCGTGAGATATGATCGTTCTATTCATCTCTTTTGCTCCTTTGTTGGCAAATCAGACTGAATTTATCCTAATTTAGCTTATAATAAGAGCGTCCATTTTTCGTCCACCCGCGCAACATCGCGCTCTCATTATCCCAATAGCGCTGGGAAAACCAGGGATAGTAGAGGGTAATATCGGCAATGTCACAGTTGAAAAAGCGGGTTCTCCACCTATTGGGTCCAACTCGCATGGAGCAACCTAAAAAGGCTAAGAAGGAAAGAAATGCGGATTCAATCCCGCGCTTTCGCTCGCGGCGTACCATGACTTTACTCGGCTATCTTGTCGTCGAGCAGCGTCCCTTAGCACGTGATTTCCTGGCTGCGCTGTTTTGGCCCGATGAAACGCCTTCCAAAGGGCGAGGTAATTTACGCCGGGAGCTATACAACCTGGCCAAGATCCTGCCGGATTGCTGGGTGCTAGATAACCAGGCAGTAGAATTTGTACCTTCTGTTGATACAACGGTTGATCTCTATTCAGTGCTAGATTTGCAAACCGAAGAGCGCTGGGATGAAGCAGTCGAATTCCTGGGCGGCGAGTTCTTGGAAGGTTTATCTTTGGAAGATAATCTGGAATTCGAAAATTGGTTATTGGCAGAACGGGAAGTCTGGCGCGGGCGCACGGAAGCCATTCTGACTCATGTCATCGAAGGGAACGTGCATCGCGGCCGGTACTCCAATGCATTAGGTTATACCCAGCGTATGCTACGGCTCACTCCCTGGAACGAGGATGCCTATCGGCAGGCTATGCAGTTATTGGCGTGGACTGGTAAGAGAGGATCCGCGTTACGTCTGTTTGAACAGTGCAAACAGGTGCTATCGGATGAACTAGGTGTCGAACCGGACGATAAGACTCTGGCTCTATATCAACAGATTCAAGCGGGGGAGTTAGATGCGCCACCACAGTTACCCGCTTTCTTCATGGTCGAGGAAGCAAGACATGCGTCAGAACCCCCGCTCTTTGTCGCGCGGGAGGCCGAGCTAGCATTGTTGGATGAGTTCCTTCAGGGGGCATTGACTGGAGAAGGGCGCGTAGTCTTTGTCACTGGTGGACCCGGACGCGGTAAAACGGCGCTGGTGGAGGCGTTCGCTCGCTATGCGATGGAAACGCATCCCGATTTACTGGTCGCCAGCGGTAATTGCAATGCCTATTCAGGCGTTGGAGATCCATATTTACCCTTCCGTGACGTGTTGGCGATGCTTTCCGGGGATGTGGAAGCCAGGTGGGATGCAGGCGCTATTACTCACGATCATGCACAGCGCCTCTGGGATGCCCTGCCCCTCGTGGTCCGGGCTTTGCTGGAGCATGGCCCCGATTTATTAGATGTTTTAGTGCCGGGCGAAGCCCTTTTGTCTCGCGCTATGATTACCAAACATGCTGGTGCCTCTTCCCTTACACGATTACGAGAACAGGTCCAGCGTCGGGGAAAAAGTCCGAAGGATGTTGAACAAAGGTATCTCTTCCAGCAGGTTACGAGCTTCCTACGAAGTTTAGCGCAAGAAAAACCCTTAATACTGACCCTGGATGACATCCAATGGGCAGACGCTACTTCCATTGGCCTCCTGTTTCACCTGGGGCGAAGCCTCGCGAGCGCGGCAAGCAGGATCTTGATTATCTGCGCGTATCGGCCTGAGGAGGTGGCTTTCGATCACGAAAGTGGGCGTCATCCCCTGACGAAGACCCTGAGCGAGTTCAAACGGACTTTCGGTGATGTGTGGATAGAATTGGGTACGGATGATGTTTCAGCCGATCGTGAATTTGTGGAAGCTCTTTTGAACGCAGAGCATAATCTGCTATCTGAAAGTTTCCGGACAGCCTTGTTCCAACGCACACAGGGACATCCTTTGTTTACCGTCGAATTACTGCGGGCTATGCAGGAGCGAGGCGATTTGATCCAGGACGAACATGGGCACTGGATTGAGGGCTTGGCGCTGGATTGGGAGGTACTTCCCGCAAGAGTCGAGGCTGTAATTAAGGAACGTATCGACCGGCTTGATCCAGATTTGCAAAACATCCTCACTGTTGCCAGTGTAGAGGGGGAGGTATTTACCGCCCAGGTTGTAGCAGAGGTACAAGAGTTGACAGAAAGATCATCACTGGGCCTGCTTTCCGGGGAATTGGAGAAGCGACACAGGCTGGTGAAATCTAAGGAGGAAACACAGACGCGTCTGGGAACGCTATCCCGCTACAAGTTTGGGCACGTTCTATTCCAGGAATATATCTACAATCAGCTAAGTCCGGGAGAACGGCGGTTATTGCATAGGGATGTCGCCATTGCTCTGGAGAAGTTCTATGATGGACATTTGGATGAAATGGCAGTGCAACTTGGCCACCACTTTCAAAAAGCAGGAGATTTCAAGCGCGCGTTCCCATATATCGTCACGGCTGCCGAGCGCGCCGCCCGCATCCATGCAACCGATGATGCGATCAGATACTACACACAGGCGATCAAATTAGCTGATAAGGTCTCTTTGGATCGTGTTTCGCTGGCTAATTTGCATCGTGGCCGTGGCCTGGTTTACGATACTTTGGGCGAGTTTGAGCACTCACGTGCTGACCTCGAGACCGGTCTGAAATTCGCTCATACTACAGGTGATCTCCAGGGCGAATGGCGTTTGCTGCTAGACCTGGGAAAAGCCTGGGCTTCGCGAAATTACCAACGCACCCGTGAATAT
>JBAVJG010000459.1:0-3594 GCA_049687655.1 Anaerolineales bacterium
CAGTATTATAGTCTCATTTGGGAATTCTGGCAACACAGAGAAACGTTTTCCTACTTTAATCCTGTTGCATTTCATTTCATTCTGTCATATGATAATAAGGAATCATTCACCAGTTTCCGCAAAAAGGAGACTTACAATGTCACGCAAACCCTTCGTCCAACTTCTCGTTCTCATCATTATCCTGTCCGCATCCTTAGCAAGCGGTGGGAATGTACACGCCTGGTCAACATGCGGCAGCAGCTATGTTGTCCAATGGGGAGATACGCTCGGTGGAATTGCAGCTCACTGCGGGACTACCGTCGCTGCCTTGTACGCTGCCAACCCCTGGACCACTGGCTACCTGTACGCCGGTCAGGTGCTGGTGATTCCCGACGGTGGATACACTCCCCCTCCACAAAGTGGCACCTACTATACCGGCACCTACACGGTCCAATGGGGGGACACATTTTCGAAAATCGCAAAACGCTATGGGATCAGTGTGCACAGATTGTGGGCTGCCAATCCTTACATCTGGAATATCAACCGCATTTATCCCGGGCAGGTGCTGAATGTGCCAGCTTCAGTTGACACATCCGGCTCATCAGATTCATCCTGGTTCAAAATCGTCTCGACTGATTATGAGCCGTTGGTCGAGCGCTCGTATGGCACTGTGCCACCAAAAACACCAACCGGAAAAGTCAACTTGGTCAACAGCGCCAATGCTGAAGTGTATGTATCCCTGCAGGGTACAACCAATGATGGCGCGGAAGTCATCAATGAATATCCGGTGGATGGGAGCATGACAGTCAAAGTGCCCACCGGTTGGTACATTTACGTGGCCTGGGTAGGCGGTGAGAAATACTCTGGTCAGTTCAAACTGGGCGGGAATTCAAGTCCGAGCCTCATTTTCTACAGCAACAAGGTTGTGCTCAAATAATACGTTCAGGAATATACTAAAAGCGGGCAGCGACAAATCGCTGCCCGCTTTTTAGTTTAACCTTCAGAGTTGGAAACTTGTTTGGCGGGTTTGCGGCGCAATAGCTTGAGGATCATCCAGACAATCAGTACAGGGGGAGCCAGGATGGGCAGCACAGCCACAAATACCCAGATGGCAAACTCAACAATGCCCTGGTAAGCCTTTACCAGTGTTTCGGTGGCATCTTTCAGGGTTTCACTTGGGGTCCAGGGCCGTGGCTCGGGAACGGAAGCAGGCTCGATCTCGGGCAGTTCCGGCGCGATGGTGACCGTGATGGTCGAGAAGGCAGAGCGGTCAGTCAAGTAGTTCATGCGGCCTTTGACTTCCTCGATCTGGGCTTCAATCTGAGCCAGTTCCTGGTTGATGCGCAGGGCTTCGTCCACGGTTTTGGCATCTTCCAGGAAGGACTGGATGCGCGCCTGCGTGGCTTCCAGATTTGACAAGCGGGACTGCAGGTCCACGAACTGGTCGGTGACATCCTCGCCGGATGCGTTCTCATCCAGTACACGGATCGCCAGCCCGCGCACGCGTCGCATCGTGACCTCGAACTGATCGACGGGAATCCCAAGCGTGATACTGGCGTATTTGTAGTTCTCACCATCCAGATGGGTCTGGTACCAGACGCGCGAACTGACGATATATCCGCCCGCATCCCCGACGACCTGCGTCAGACGATCGACAGCGATGTCGCTGTCTTTGACCAGCACGTTGACTTCGGCATTCTTGATGATCTTGCGGTCGACCGAGGCAGCCTGGCGAGGAGCATTTTCCACATCCGGCACAGTCTGGTAGGCCACGCTAGAAGTGGGCATAGGTACTGCGGATTTCTCGGCTTCCCCTGCACCCGCGTAGCCAAAGTCGTCGGCGGGTTCGGCGTGGTTTTCTTCAACGATAATTTCTGGCTCGGAAGGGGCAGGAGGCTCTCCAGATGTTGCGGAAGCACAGGCGGTCAGGATCGTCAGTGCGATGACAATCAGAGATAAGGTAGCGAACAATTTGGTTTTCATGGTTCTCCTCCGGGTGGTTGGATTTTCGGCGTTATAGGGATGACGCCGGGGAGGAGGATTTTGTTCCCCACTAATCAGACATTAGACCACAGACATCAGACGGTGGTTATCGGTCCAAGGTCTAACGTCTAATGTCTTGTTCAAATCCACTCGTCTTCGACTGTCCTTTCGTTTTCCACATTGCCAGTATTCGAAGTAGTTTTTGGCTCCAGCATCATAATCCAGACTTCTTCCTCGGCCACAGGCATGTGCTCTACGCCTTTCGGAATGATGACGAATTCACCTTCGCGGATGGTCAGATTATGCGCGCGTAGTTTGATGGTCAGCGTACCTTTGACCACGAAGAACAATTCATCTTCGTTCTCGTGATGGTGCCAGACGAATTCACCCTGCACCTTCGCCAGTTTGACATAGGAGTCGTTCAGTTCGCCTGCGATTTTGGGATGCCATTGTTCGCTGAAAAGTTCGAATTTTTCGTTTAGATTAATGACTTCTATCATTGGAATACCTCTCGTTTTTGAACCGCCAGGAACGCAAAGTTCTTTATTTTTTTCCTTTCTCAATCTTCTTCCGTAAATTCTCAGGCCATTTTGAAATATCCTCCGACGGATAAATCTTGATCTCCGGGCCGTTCTGGTTCAGCAGCTCGCTTGTTCGAACGCTGAGAATTTGCTTGGCGCACTCGATGCCTGATTGGGTGACACCTGCTACGCCATGGCTGGTGGTGCTAGCCCCGACCATGTAAAGCCCTTCGATTTCAGACTTAACCGGGAATGCCCATGGTCCAACCTGTTTGGGCGATTTGGAAATGCCGTACAGGTTTCCACGCGTGGCATTCAGATAATGTACATTGGTCAGCGGCGTACCCAGGTCCCAGAAGACGATGTGTTTGCTCAGGCCAGGCACGCGCTTATCCAGGCCTTTGAAAAAACGCCAGGCCAGGTCTTCTTTCATAGCAGCGTAGTCAGTGGGACGTTGCTCGAATTTGGTGTGTGCCCATTTTTCGAAGGCTTCGTAGCCCACGAACACGAACGACTCGCAGGTGTGATGCCCGCTATGCATGTGCATTTTGGACGGATCTTTGAGCGTGGTCACGGTCAGGAACTGCATAGGTGGGGTATCGGCGGTCAGGGCATGGTCAGTCAGTCCGAGCGCGTACAAGCCGTCAACATCTTCATTGTCGTAGTACCAGAAGTTGCCCGAATCTAGCCCGGCTTCACGCAGATCCATGTCGGTGGCGAAGAACAGGCTCAGGGCCGAGACTGAGTAGGTCACGCCATCCAGCTTGCGGCGCAGTTTGGGGCTGAGATGCTCCCGTCCGACCAGTTTTCCGAGAGTCACCTCGGGATCGGCATTCGAGATGACATAACGGGAGCGGACTTCGGTCCCGTCGGCGAGGCGCACGCCGATCACGCGTCCGTTTTCGATCAGTATTTTATCTACACTGGTCTCAAGTTGCAACTCCCCGCCCGCCTCCTTCAAAGCCCTTGTAAATGCCCTAGGTAAGGCAAACGCGCCGCCGAGCGGGTAGTAACCACCCTCGAAGTAGTGATGGGTGATGCCGGCGTGGAAGAAGGCCGAAACCTGCGACGGGGGCAGGCCGTGGTCACCCGCCTGACCGGACAGGACGCC
>JBAVJG010000460.1:0-9143 GCA_049687655.1 Anaerolineales bacterium
GAGCGCAAAGTCCGCGCGTACAATCCCTGGCCGGGAACGTACTTCCGATGGGAAGGGAATCTGCTCAAGGTCCACCGGGCAAGCATAGGGATGGGAAAGATGCAAGCAGGCGAGCGGGGTGTTTATCTCGGGCTGCCGGCTGTTGGCACGTCAGAAAATATGTTGGTGCTGGGTAAAGTCCAGCCGGCGGGTAAGAAACCTATGCCGGGCAAGGCCTTTCTGGCAGGCGCGCGGAATTGGGTTGAATAACATCCAAAATAGTGACTTAATACCCCGTCACAAATTTGTGACGGGGTATATAATTTAAGTGGCTCACTCGCAATTGATGAAAGGAGGCCTTATGGCAGACCAACCGCAAGGATGCGCACGTACGACCGGCTCGGTAGTTGGCGAACAAGCGCCTGTTGCCCCGCCGGCAGGAACCACGGAAATTAATAAGGAGATGATGATGACCGCAAAAGTCGGGCAGAAAGCCCCTGATTTTGAAGCCCCCGCCTATTACAAAGGCGAATTTACATCTGTAAAGCTTTCCGATTATTTAGGGAAATGGGTACTGGTGTGTTTTTACCCGGGTGACTTTACCTTTGTCTGAGCGACCGAAGTATCGGCGGTCGCCGATAAATATCCTGTACTGCAGGAACTGGGTGTGGAAGTCATCTCTGTCAGCGTGGACAGTCACTTTGTCCACAAAATGTGGAACGATAATGAACTGGTCAAGATGGTGGAGGGTGGCGTGCCCTTCCACATGGCGTCTGATCAGGCCGGGAATGTAGGCCGCGCTTTCGGCGTCTGGGATGAAGCCCAGGGCATTGAGTTGCGGGGGCGTTTCATTATCGATCCCGATGGCGTAATCCAGGCTATGGAAGTGCTGACGCCGCCGGTCGGACGCAAATTCTCAGAGACGGTGCGTCAAATCAAAGCTTTCCAGCACGTGCGCGAGACCAAAGGCGCCGAGGCCACCCCGGCTGGTTGGGAACCGGGCGAAGTCACACTCAAACCGGGGCCCGATCTGGTGGGCAAGGTTTGGGAAGTGTGGCAGCCTGCTACAGAGGCTTAATCTCTACCAAGTGTTTTCGTCGCCGGGGACGGCGGCGAGGACGCCGCCTAGAGTATATTAATTTTAATTCTACAAAGCTACGTTAGGCCTGACCAATACCGGTCAGGCCTGTTTTATTCGGATATATAATGCCCCGGTCACACACCTGCCACCTATCCCCGCACGAACGATCAGCCCGCACCGCTGCGCTATGGGGCGGCGTGCTGGGTGCGCGGACGGTGCCAGGGAATTGCGCTTCCTATACGATCATAAGGTGCAATTTGTGACCGTGAAGGGTATAATCGCTCTGTTTTGGTGAAAGAGATGAGAGTTTCCGTAGTTGTTCCAGTCTATAACGGTTCCGACACGCTTCCTATTCTGGTGGAGGAAGTGGGAAAAGTGCTGCCAGATGTGACCAATGAGTTCGAATTGGTGCTGGTCAATGATGGCAGCCCCGACCAGAGCTGGCAGGTTATCATTGAACTGGCGCAGACGCATCCCTGGGTGCGCGGCATCGACCTGATGCGCAATTACGGACAGCACAACGCTACCTTATGCGGTGTGCGCGAAGCGCGCTATGAAGTCATTGTGGTCATGGATGATGACCTGCAAAATCCTCCGCGCGAGATTCCCAAACTGTTGGAAAAACTTGCAGAGGGGTACGATGTAGTCTACGGGGTGGCGCGTAAACGCCAGCAGGCCTGGTGGAAGAACCTGGCATCTGCGATCGTGAAACGCGCTATCGCCTATGTGATGGGACTGCGAACAATCCGTGACATCGGCGCCTTCAAAGCCTTTCGCGCAGACCTGCGCAGGTCGTTTGAGGATTTCCAGAGCCCGGATGTGCTGGTGGACGTGCTGCTCTCGTGGGGGACATCGCGATTTGCATCCGTGCCCGTGGATGAAGCGCCGCGCACAGTTGGAAAATCCAACTACAACCTGTTAAAACTGATCAAAGTCTCGCTGCTGGTATTGACCAGCTATACCACCATTCCACTGCGCTTTGCCAGCATCATCGGCTTCCTTTTCACGCTCTTCGGGATGGGCGTCTTGATTTACGTGCTGGTCATTTACTTCACCGCCGGATCCATCCCCGGGTTTCCCTTCCTGGCCTCGACCATTATCATTTTCAGTGGCGTGCAATTGTTTGCGCTTGGGATTATCGGCGAATATCTGGCGCGTGTTTTTGAGCGCACCGGGGGAAAACACACCTATGTGATCGGTCACACCACGAGTTAGCGAATGAAAGTTGGCATCATCCAGTCCAATTTCCTAGCCTGGCGCGGATACTTTGACTTCATCCGTGAAGTGGATCTGTTCATCCTACACGATGATTTGCAATACACCAAAGGCGACTGGCGCAACCGTAACAAGATCAAGACAGCCCGCGGAGCGCAGTGGATTACCGTACCGGTTCACTATCATCATACCGATCAACTGATCGAAGAGACAACGATTGACGATTCGAAACCCTGGGCGCGAAGTATGCTCAATAAGATACGGAATTCCTATCAAAAAGCGCCGCATTTCGATCCATATTTTTCCGAATTGAGTGACCTGCTATTGAATCCCGCCGAATCTATCTCGGACCTGAACCTGCGTCTGATTAATTGGGTTTGTTCTAAGTTGGAAATCAATACCCCTATCACCTTCTCCCAACAGTATCATCCACATGGAGCGAAGACTGAACGGTTGATAGGCATCCTGGAGCTGGTAAACGCAACTACGTACCTGTCCGGGCCGGCGGCGCAAGCCTATCTGGACCCAGACTTATTCAAGCAGGCTGGCATCCGTTTGGAATACAAAATTTATGACTACCCCGAATACGAACAGCTTTACCCTCCCTTCGACCCGGCGGTCAGTGTGATCGATTTGTTGTTTATGGTTGGAAAAGATGCCAAAACTTATCTCTAATTTTCGCATTGGATGGAGCGTAGCAAAGTCGAAGCGCATATAATACTGGAAGGATAATTTGCATGAGTATCGAAGAGATCCAGAAAAAACTGGACCAATATTTCACCGAAAAACTCGAAACCTACGGTCCAACCCCGAAGGGCATAGATTGCAATGGAGCGCCGGCGCAATTGGCCCGCTTTGCGGAGTTGGTTCGGGTAATCCATCCATCCAAGCCCTTCACGGTTATAGATTACGGCTGCGGTTATGGGGCTATGTTCGATTTTTTGAATGCACGAGGCTGGCAGTTTGAATACTATGGTATTGACCTGATCGAGAAAATGGTCGTTACCGGCCGTGAAGTTCATAAGGACTTTCCAAATGCGCACTTTACGACAGATGAAACGGAACTTTCCGTAGCCGATTACTTGGTGGCACAGGGAATTTTCAACATCAAAATGGATAGTCCTTATAACGAGTGGCAGGATATGGTTCTGGAGACACTCCCGCGCATGAACGCACTCTGTTCCAAGGGTTTTTCATTTAATATGTTGACAAAATACTCAGACGCAGATCGCATGGCCGAGCGCCCCGATCTGTTCTACGGCGATCCGTTACTATTCTTCGATTTTTGCAAACGAAATTTTTCCCGTAACGTTGCCTTGCTGCACGACTACGGCCTGTACGACTTTACTATCATCATCCGCAAGGATATCTGACACCTGTATGCAAATCGTCCAGGCACCGCGCGCCTCTGCGATTCTCTACAACTTGTTGAAAAGCCGGGAGAACCCGAAGCCCTGGCTGCTTCCGGCCAATATCTGTCCGATCGTGCCGATCACGTTTTTCAAGGCGAGTGTACCGTTTGAGTTCGTGGATATTTCAGCCGAGACTCTGAACATGGATCTGGAGCAGGTTGAGGGACGCTTGAAGCGGGGCGAGTATGGGGGCGCCCTGTATGCCCACACCTATGGAGAACCGTCCACACCGGTCGAATTCTTCCAATCCATCAAATCCAAACACCCTGACCTTCTGCTGGTGGATGACCGCTGTCTGTGCATCCCGGACCTTAAGCCGCCGTCAAATACGGTTGTGGATGCAATTTTATACAGCACCGGTTATGCTAAAGTGGTGGATTTGAATTTCGGTGGGTACGCTTTCTTGAATGAGGAGGTACCATATCACCCCCAACATTTGCCGTTCGCCCCAAAAGCTTACGGAGAAATCGAAAGGGGATACAAGCAGGCTATCCAAAAGAACAGGCCGTATACTTATACCGATAGCGCTTGGCTGCAAACCGAGGCTGACCTGCCCACATGGTATGATTACCGCCAGCAAATCGAAGATGGCTTGGCAACCTCTTTACACCGTCGCGACGCGCTCAATGAAATTTACACAGCTCGTCTGCCAACCGAAATACAGTTGCCGCAGGATTACCAAACCTGGCGCTTCAATATTCGAGTGAAGAACAAGGAACACATACTTGAAGGCATTTTTTCAGCCGGGTTGTTCGCCAGTTCACATTATGCCTCGCTGGCGGGCATCATGGCTCCGGGGCAATGCTCGCAGGCTGAAGGCCTGGCAAATGAGATCGTCAATCTGTTCAACAACCATCACTTTTCTCCACATCAGGCCGAAGCGGTTTGCACGCTCATCATGGAGACTCTGAATTGACCGAATTGCGTGTTGATTTCAATCGCCCCGTGATCGTTGGCCGCGAAATGGAATATATGGCCGAAGCCATAGCTAATGCGCATATCTCCGGCGATGGGCCCTTCACCAAGAAATGCCATGCCATGCTACAACAGGCGCTCGGCGTTCCTAAGGCATTGCTGACCACCTCCTGCACCCACGCGCTGGAAATGGCAGCCATCCTGCTGGATTTTCAAGAAGGGGACGAGGTCATCGTCCCGGACTTCACCTTCGTTTCGACGGTCAATGCTTTCGTTCTGCACGGCGCCCGTCCGGTCTTTCTGGACATCCGGCCTGATACCCTTAATTTGGATGAGTCCAGGCTGGAAGCGGCTATCACGCCCCGCACGAAAGCGATCGTCCCGGTTCATTATGCCGGAGTCGGTTGCGAAATGGACGCCATCATGGAGGTTGCTCATCAGCATAATGTGGCAGTTGTAGAAGACAACGCGCACGGTCTGTTCGGAGAATACAAAGGTCAATATCTGGGAACCTTTGGCGTGATGGCGGCACAGTCCTTCCACGAGACCAAGAACTTCACCAGCGGCGAAGGTGGCGCGCTGCTCATCAACGATCCCAAATTTGTCGAACGTGCTGAGATCATCCGTGAAAAGGGAACTAACCGCTCACGTTTTTTTCGCGGACAGGTGGACAAATATACCTGGGTAGACATCGGCTCTTCCTATCTGCCTTCCGATCTTCTGGCCGCCTTCCTGTACGGACAGTTGGAACAGCGCGAACGCATCCAAGCGCATCGCAAAACGTTATGGGAGACGTATCACCTGGCTTTGCGCGATTGGGCGCAGAAGAAGCACGTAGGTTTGCCCACCATACCGGCTCATACCGAGCAGTCTTATCACATGTTCTACATCCTGTTACCTAACCTGGATTTGCGCCAGAAATTCATCCGGTATTTGCGCGATCTTGGCATCTACAGCGTATTCCATTATTTACCTTTGCATCTATCAGATATGGGACAGCACTTCGGCGGTAAGCCTGGTGATTGTCCGGTCACTGAAGATGTCAGCGACCGCCTGGTGCGCCTTCCATTTCACAATGGTCTGACCAATTCCCAGCAGGAACTGGCTATCGAAGCTATCCTTGATTTCGAGTTCTGAAAGAATGTCCGAAAACCCGACCACAAAGTCACCTGGACACAAAGCCCTGCTTCGTAGGAGCCTGGACGTTAACGTCCAGGCGGCAGGGTTTGCTCCGATCTGTCGAAACCAGTGGAAGAAAATCGGAGGGGCTTGGTGTCTATAAAACGATTTAACCATTGGGCAACTCCACTTGCGCTATTTTTGATTACCTTCTTTTCTTATGGCATTTTTGCCTTCCAACAGGGCTTTCACTGGGATGATTGGGGCTTTGCCTGGTTGATCCGAACGTTGGGCAGGCCCGGCCTGTTCGATTATTTTGCGACCAACCGTCCTTTCCTGGCTTATGTGTATTCGATAACCACTTCCCTGTTTGGGGCAAATCCGATTGCCTGGCATTTGTTTTCATTGCTCATGCGCTGGCTGACGGCCGTGTCCCTGTTGTGGGTTCTGCGCATGATCTGGCCGGAGCGCCAGCGGGAAACCCTGCTCGTGAGCGTGCTGTTCCTGGTTTATCCCGGCTTCAACCAGCAGGCGATTGCTATTACTTACAGTCATTTTTTCCTTGCCCAAACGCTTTTGTTCACATCCGTTGGCCTGATGCTCCTGTTCGCACGCCAACCGCGCCGCTTGTGGTGGGCGGGTTTGCTGGGCGTATTATGTGCAGCATTCAACCTGTTCTCGACTGAATACTTTTTCGGGCTGGAGTTGCTGCGCCCGTTTCTGCTTTGGATGGGGTTGCGCCAGGGATGGCCTGAATGGAAGCCACGGCTGAAGCGTGCCGCGTTGACCTACCTGCCCTTCTTCCTGACTCTGCTGGGATACCTGTACTGGCGCTACTTTATCCTGGGGTTTTACCTGTACCAGCCGGCGCTGGTCGCAGAACTGGGATCGTCTCCGGTCTCCCGGCTGATCAATTTGCCACAAACCATCCTGGAGCAGTGGCGGGTGACTGCCTGGGGTGCCTGGGGGCAGGTGTTTCAGGTACCGGATTTCGCCGGATACGGTCCGCGATTGACGCTGGTTTATATCGGTGTATTGCTGATTACGGGGATCGGTTTGTATGGAATGATGAAACGCCTCCGGGCGGATGATCGGGCTGGCTGGCGTTTCGCGGTCCTATGGGCAGGCCTGGGACTGGTCACGATGCTGCTGGCCGGGATCCCCTTTCTGGTCACTGATTTACCCATACGGTTAACGTTCCCTAACAGTCGCTTCACGCTTCCATTTGCACTGGGAGTTTCGTTTCTGCTTGTCGCGCTCCTGACCTTGGTGCCGCGCTGGAGTAACCAGCTCATGTTGGCGAGCATCTTAGCCGCGCTAGCGGTCGGCCTGCAGTTCAACAATGGCTATCTGTGGCGAGAGGATTGGAAACTACAGAAGGCGTTTTTCTGGCAAATAGCATGGCGTATTCCCGATCTGGAGCCTGGGGGGATCCTGCTTTCCAGTGATACGCCTTTTGACTATTCCAGCGACAATTCATTGACCTTCCCTTTGAATTTGATTTATGCGCCCGAAAACCACTCGACGGAAATTGAATATGCTTACTTTTTTGTTTCGGTGCGTTTGGGAAATGAGCTTGAAGCGCTGAAGTCCGGCCTCCCCATCCATCAGAATTATCTGGCAGCAACCTTCGACAGTTCCAGCGACCATATCGTAGCGGTCCATTTTTCTCCTCCAGGATGTTTCCGTGTTTTACACCCGATCTACGATCGAGACCTTCCTCTGGCTCCGGCAATTGGCGAGGTTGCCGATCGCTGGCTCGAGACGGGTGTCCCGGTGCTTCCGAGGACCGCTGCAGATGCGTTAGAGTTGTCAAATCCAGGGCAAATACATTCCAGGCAACCTGGAACCCTCGAAATGCCTGTGCTTTTGGGACCTGAGCCAACGCATCAATGGTGTTATTACTTCGAAAAAGCGGATCTTGCCAGGGAAGCAGGGGATTGGGTGCAGGTAGCAGAAATTGGTGATCAGGTTTTCTCGATCCCCTATTTTCCCGACGATTTTTCCGAGTATCTTCCATTTGTTGAGGCCTATGCACGGGTAGGCCGCTGGGAGGACGCACGGGATCTCACTCGGAGAACCGCCAATTTCATCCCCATCCTTCGACCGGCTCTGTGCGCGATCTGGCAGCGCGTTGAACTTGATTTGGAGACACCCATAACGCCGGAGCAAATTGAGAAGATGAAGGCCGAAATAGTGTATTGTCCTCTTCCGTAAATTCAGTAAATCACCCCTATTTTCGGGCTTGCCTTAGTAATTCTGTGATTTACCGAATTTAATTGACGAGGGGGAAACGCTATGATACAATCACGCCCGCTTGAGCAAAAACCCAAGCGCCGCATACGCCCCCATCGTCTAGCGGCCCAGGACGTGGCCCTCTCAAGGCCAAAACCGGGGTTCGAGTCCCCGTGGGGGCATCCGACTCCAAAAAGCCGCCAACAGATAATGTTGAGCGGTTTTTGTTTATGCTAAGATTTGATTCAAAGGGGAAACTGGATCAATTGGATTTCGATTTTGGTGCATTGAATGCAAAAAAGAGGAAATGAGAGTTCGAATCACTGTGGGGCGAAACAGCATTTTTTGTTTTTTTAGACCCCTTTCAAAAGTTTGGAACCTTCGATCCTGGGGCCGCAGATTCAAGCGCTAAACCAAAGGGAAACAATAAAACTTCCATCACTAAGTACGCATAACACACTTCTCTTTATGCAGAATGTGGCGTGTTACCGTTTTGCTGAAATCATCTTTCTGTTTATTATTATTGTATAATGAAAAGTAAAGAAAGCGTTTATCGGTGCTTAAAATGACGAGCAGAACTAGTTCCTCCTGGTGGACAACATATCGTGAACGATATACTCAATCCTTACATCGCAGGAGCGCCGGTCGTCGAGGCCAGTATGTTTTTTGGCCGCGAGGATGTGTTCGGTTGGATTGAGCGCAGTTTAGAAGGTAAATTCGTCAACCATATCCTGGTTCTGCATGGCCAACGGCGCGTTGGCAAGACCTCTGTACTAAAACAATTCCCCAATTTTCTACCCGACAAGTACATACAGGTTTTCTTCGATCTACAAGGACGCACTGGCACTACCCTGGACCGCTTCCTGTGGTGGCTGGCCAGTGAAATTGTGCGCACGCTTAAGCGCGAACATGATATTCTCATCCCCAAGCCTGACCCTAAAGCCTTTGAGGATACTGAATACCTTATTAACGAGTTCCTGCCTGGTCTGCGGCCAGTGCTTGGCGACTATGTTTTATTATTGACCTTCGACGAATTTGACACGCTGGACCGCCCTGAAATCCAGGAAACGCTTTCCCACCCCCTGATCAATTACTTGCGCCGCCTGATCGAAGTGGAGGAGCTTAACTTCATTTTCTCGATCGGATCGTCCGGCGATAAGCTGGAAAACATGCAGGCTTCCTATACG
>JBAVJG010000461.1:0-2788 GCA_049687655.1 Anaerolineales bacterium
AAGTCAAGCAGATAATTTAAATGGCCTTCAAAAATATAACCATGTTTTTCCAAAACATCTTGAATCTGGTTTTGATCAGCAGAATTACGAAGTTCTGTAAACAGCGGCGCGCCCGGAGTTTGCCGGTTATATTCCTGCAAAAGGAACGCCAATCCTTCCCGACCTTTTTCACTATCCTCCACCAATATCCCACCATAGTCCACGTCCCGGGTGGTTAAGTAGCGGAAGGGTCCACCTAGAAGCGTAATCTGGACCGGCAAATGCAAAGCCAGGACTCGATCATTTTCAATCGCAGCCCATAAAGAAGGATAGTATCCCTGCACTCTGGAATGCACTTCGAACATTTCGGGGGTGTGAAAGATATTGCTTTGCGGATGGCTATCAACAAATCTTTTCCAAAGATCCCTGTCTAGATTATTTACTATTTTCATACGTTGTCACTTAGAATGTTAAAGTGATAAACTGTTTCCCAAACGATGTAGAACAAACAATCCTCCTCTGGCAACTTGATAAGCCGTTTCACTGATCTTCATCTTTAAACGTGCCTGGACGCGAGTGTTACGACCGTAGTTTACAAGCTTCCCGTTAAACTTAGACTTAAAATCTCGTACACCATATTCCTCCCCCGGTTTGCCCGCCCCACCAAAGTCGAGCACACTGTATCCATTATTTGCTCCCCACGTGATTATATCCCACATAAGGAGCTCGTTGGCATATTTGAAGGTTCGGTCAACGCCGTTGTACCAACCAAGGACGACATCCTTATAAATTATTGCCACTTCCGCTGCCGCAGGCGTTCCATTGACATAGGCAATAGCGAAATAAGCCATATTTTTGGGCCGCAGTACATCAAAAGCGCCTTCAAACAGGGAAATGTCCGCAATCGGCACGCGGACAGCCTTAAAAGTCTTCTTCAGCATTTCATAGAAGAGTGGCAAATTCTCCCGTTCAGTAACTTCTTTTACAATTATGCTCCCTTGTCGGAGAATCTTTCGGATGCGGTTGCGTGTGCTTTTGGTAAAACTCTGCAGGATGGCAGATTCGTCGCGGCGCAAATCCAGCAAGTAATTCAAATGGCCTTCAAATAGATAGCCATTGTCTTGTAAGATATCCTGGATATAAGATTGATCTGCAAAATTGCGAAGTTCGGTAAACAAGGGTTTGCCTGGAACACAACAATTGTATTCTTGTAACAACAACGCCAGCCCACGCCGGCCTTGCTCGCTATTTTCAACCAGCACGCTTCCAAAATCCACATCTCGGGTGGTTAGATAGCGGAACGGCCCGCCAAGGAGTGTGATTTGAACCGGTATATGCAACGCCAGAACCCGGTTATTTTCGATCACCGCCCATAATGATGGATGGTGCCCTTTCCCTTTAGCGTACACATCAAACATTTCGGGAGTGTGAAAAATATTCCCTTTCGGATGGTTCTTGACAAAGTCCTTCCACATACAACGATCGAGCTGATTTACAATTTCCATGTATCCTCCCCAGGACTTATTTTCCCAAGATGCGCAGACCATAATCCCAGATGGTGAGCGCATCAATATCTCCTGTCACACTTAAGGCGCTTTTTGCTCCGTCTGGCCAGCGGCCAAACTTGACCAGCGCCGAATCACTATCTTCAATCTCATCCAGCAGCGGCCGTTCATCTTCACGCGAAAATTGCGGACGGTGAAGGTGCAGCGAAAAATCTTCCGCACCCTCGGCATTTTCAACAATGTACCCTTGTTGATGCAGGAATGCCCTCAGCATAGGATCGGATGAGGGTGAGAGACCAATTACAGGCTTGGTCTCGAAGCGGAAGCGAATTTCGTTTCCTATCGCCTGGACATAGCGCCCATCCCATCCCCGATTTGGGGAGAGCATTTCTACGTTGCGGCTAAGAACAGTCAAACCCTCAATTTGATCCGCTTCGAGACGATATTCGTCTGCCCCGTTAGAAATCACTTTTGCTTTCAACTCTGCACGCCGGGTCCACCAGTTGGCAATCTCATCCAGGCGGGCGATCCAAACCCTTGGGGAAAGGCTTCTCGCCTTTTGCAAGGCGTTCCTCAAGGGGATTTCGCACAGAAAGATGCGTTCAGGGTGCAGACCAAGAGTAAACAATTCACCCAAACGATGGGTTTCATCGAGTATGTCGAGCCAGGGCTGGCTGCGCGCCTGATCATCGCTGAATGGCAAGCGTTCTATCAGAGCCTCGTCGTCGGGCAGGCAATACGGGATTTCAATGATGCCTTTCTCGATATGCGGTAACGCCGGGTACTTTTTGGCATCGCGGGCGCCGTAGAATTCCAGCACGCGCAAGTAGGAATCTGTGGTTTGACCGTTGACGACATTCCAAACAAGGCTGTGGCTGCTATCATACATGAAGCCCGATTCGTTGATGGCCTCAAGAGTCTCGTCACGATAGCGCAGATATGGGGAGCGGAATCCCGCACTTTTGACACCCCGTTCATCAAACAAGCGGCGCGCCTTCGACAGCTCTAGAACCTGCTGCTGTCGGGACAATTGCGAGTGGTCCACATGGTAAAAGCCATGTACCGCAAACTCCATATTCTGCGCCTGGTATTTCTCGATCACGCCCGGGCTGCGTGCCAGAGCTGCGGCGGTGATAGGGAATGTCGCGCCGCTGTCGTACTCTGAGAGTATCCTTCCAAAGTGCGCCAGCGCCCTGTCCATCTTGGAGGCGGTCAGCCCATAGCGACTGCTCAACGAGCGGACGCGGTCGACAAATTTTTGCATGCCTTTCCCCTGAAGAGCTACCAGGATCGGGTTTCTCATG
>JBAVJG010000462.1:0-5028 GCA_049687655.1 Anaerolineales bacterium
ACAACATTGATTTTGAAAATTGTCTAAGACACGTTTCCTAAACAGTGATTGTTTTTGTCTTGCCTTAATCTCTAGTATCCTGTTTTCAATTGCATAATCAGCAAAATCTTCAGAAACAGAAAATCCACCATTTTGTTCTGGTAGTACAGGGATACCATAATAACTGCCCACATCAATACTATAAGGGCATTTTCTTACTTGAAGTTGATGGAAAGTGATTGATGCCATCCATCTTTGTCGTGGGGATTGATATAAGTTGCCTTCAATAAATGCTTCTTTCACAGAACGAAAAGGTATGACATAAAAGTCACCTTCAATTGTTTTGTCACCAACAATAATTAAGTTGAAATTGTCCCCAAATTTTTTCCTATAAGAATTTAGCTTAGAAAAATGAAAATCAACCCAATAATTTGTATTTGGGCTCGCAGTACGAACGTAGTTATATTCTGAAAGTTCATCACGATGTTCGTAAGCATAGTTTCCCATATTGGTATTCCTTCTTCTATGCCAAGAATTATACACTTCTACAAACAAAAAACGGAGTAACCTCCATCCCGGCAGGTCGCCTTGTTTATTTTCGAAAAGGCCCCTGAAGGATTTAGCATCCTTTAGGGGCTAACTTTTAATGCAAAAAACCGGTGGGGCATCTACATTCATCCGCGCGGCATGAATAATTATTCATGCTATCATGGGGATAGTTATCGGTTTATCCAGGAGTAAGCATGTCTGAGAAAAAAGTTCGTTTTAATCGTAGAGATTTTTTGCGCTTATCATCACGTCTGGCAGGGGGTCTCATCGTAAACCCCATCCTGGGGGCCTGCCAGAAGCTCGGCTTGATCGAAGCGACTGAGACACCCTTCCCCTCAACCACACCCACAATTGAAGGTTCCAGCACATCCACACCCACAGCGGCCCTCTCAACTCAGAGCGTTCCAGCGGTACCTGATGGAAATGCCGGTATCGCCTTTGTCCACACGCGTGACCGTCAGGAAGGCGTCCGCCGGGCGATTTCCTTGCTGGGCGAAAACAGGGTCAGTGGGAAAAAGGTTTTTCTCAAACCTAACTTCAACAGCGACGATCCCGCACCCGCCTCCACCCACCCGGATACCCTGCGTGCGATGGTCGAGTCATTGGGGGAAATGGGCGCAGGTCCCATCACCGTTGCCGATCGCAGCGGGATGGGCGATACCCGCCGGGTGATGGAAAACCTGGGCGTGTACGATCTCGGGAACGAACTGGGATTTGACACCCTGGCATTCGACGAATTGACAGATCCAGAAGATTGGGTCTTGGTCAACAACGATGGGGATCATTGGAGAAGCGGTTTTCCTGTCCCCCGTCAGTTGGTTGAAGCAGAAGCCATCGCACAAACCTGTTGTCTCAAGCCGCATCGTTTTGGGGGTCGTTTCACCCTGTCTTTGAAGAATTCGGTCGGGATGGTAGGAAAGTTCATGGGAAGCGGTGGATACAATTACATGACCGAACTGCACACGTCCCTTTCACAGCGCCTGATGATCGCGGAGACCAACACTTTTTATGAACCCGCCCTGGTCGTTCTCGATGGGGTCGAAGCCTTCATCGACGAAGGTCCTGACCGTGGCACAAAGGTTTGGGGGGATGTCATCATGGCCGGTACCGACCGGGTGGCGCTGGACGCCGTCGGCGTGGCTTTGTTGTGTTTCCTTGGTTACACAGGTAAGGCTGCGAATGGACCGATATTCGCACAGGACCAGATTGCCCGGGCAGTAGAACTTGGGCTTGGCATTGATGGCCCGGATAAAATCACATTCCTTACAGACGATTCGGACAGCGCCGCCTATGCTGCTCAAATCCATGAGCAGATGCAGCGATCCGGATAATTACTCACACCCCAACACCGCTCGTTATACTGAGACATTCTCCTCAGCAAGGACCGCATACAGGATCGCATCACGGAACGTATCGTGAATATGCAGTCGCTGCCTCATGAGTCCTTCCATCTTCGCGCCAAGTTTTTCCGCCACTTTCTGGCTGGCCATATTCTTTGTTTCAACGATAATCTCGACTCGGTTAAGCTGAAGAACGTCAAATGCAAATTTAAGAGCCAGCTTTGAAGCCTGGGTTGCAAACCCTTTACGGGTCTGGGATGTTCGCATCCAGTAGCCCAGTTCGGCCTTCCTGTTCTGAAGGTCAACATGCACCAGGCCACAATTGCCAATAAACGATCCCTGGCGAGAATCAATGATCGCGAACTCGTAACTTATGTCATCCAACCATGCACCCGGCCGAGATTTAACCCAATCTTCAATTTCAGGGTACGTGATGTCCGTATGACACCAGAACATCCATGGCATCAGTTCATCCATTGATTCGAGGATCGCGTCAAAACAAGGTCTTGCGTCATTCATTTGATATGGGCGAATTAGAATCGATTCATTTGAAAGCTGATAATCTTCAATTTTCATTTCTATCCTTCTTGCTCATATCTCGGCAAAAAAACGACGGGGGATTTTTTCCCGTTTTCTAAAAAGCTTCCTTCTCAGATTTTACCAGCCAGACTTCTATTGCCCCTTTGCCCTTCACCAACACAGTCCCGCGCGGGTTCGGTGATTTTCTTCCAAATTTTCATTAATCAGTTTTCAAAGTTTTTCAAGTTTCTCAGCTATTTGAGCTGTTTTTTCGTCTTTACACAAATCCAGACTGATTTTCCACAGTTTATCTTGCAATCCCTTATCAAACACGGCTTTATCTTCCTGTAACTCAATGAATGTATTCTTGCTCCAGGTAATAAATTTTCCAGACCTTTTTAAACTCTCTTCTTGCTTCTCAGTGAACAAAGGAGACATAATCATTCCACACTCCTCGATTGAAATAAATGTGCCAAACAATTTCATCATCTTAGCCATCGTTTTCATCATGAATGGAATAATATTAATTTGATTGCTCCAAACAGTCTTTGATATTTGAAATCCAAAAAATGACAGTCTGGACTCTTTTGTTTTCCTGTACAAATTATGCAAACGCGTATAAAACATTCTTTTGGCGACCATTGCTTGATGAATGCCATTTTCATAGCCCCATTTTTTCTTCATTTGCAGGTCGTCCCAAAATATTTCACCCCCCTCAGTTACATTGAAAATAACTCTTCCTCCGCGCTCAGATTTTTCCAGCAAGTCCAATAAATTTAGCGTGAGCATAAATTGAGATAAATAATTAACCTGGAAATGCGGATCCATGCCATCTTCAGTTTCCACACGTCTGGCAGCATACCCCAGGCCGGCGTTGATAAATAAACCGTCTAGAAACGCATGATGACGATGCAACTCTTCGATTACGTTACGAACCTCACCGAGTTTAGTTAGATCACATAAAACGATCGAAATATTTTTATTTTTGGTGGCAGCTTCAAGTTCCTTGACTGTAGCCTCACCACGTTCTTCAGATCTGCACAAAATGATGATTTCATGAGTTTGGTTGTCACTCCCGGCTAAAATTTTTGCCACGCCTTTCCCCATCCCATTCGTACCACCTGTGACTAATACTTTCATTGTAAAAACCTCCTTTTAGCGCAATGCTTCCTTCTTACTTCGCAATCCCTATCATACGAACATTCGATTCAGCAGCGTGATGAAATATCGATTTTTCATAATGATCAAACAGTCCGTTCTTTCACCCATTGACATAACAATCACTAGACAATGAACTATCAGGTTGTACCACAAAAAACGAGGTGACAATATAAAGTCATCTCGCTTTCATTCACCCCTTGTTTTTCACATATCACTCATACCGCAATGTCGCGACAAACGGGGTGGCAGGGAAAACTGGCGGGGCATCTACATCCATATGTGTCGCCTGGATGTGTTCGTTTGTACATTTGTACATTTTGTAGAAGGCCAAATGCGGATATAGATTGTCTGATTTGCCTGAAAAATAACGTATAATAAAATCAGGCATACGTTCTCATTCGACAAATAAAAAAGGAAGGAGTAAAGGATGAGACTGGAACAGCAGCAAGAGGTTGTATCGGGCCAACTCAGTTCCGTCGAAGTCCCGCAAGGGATCCCCCCCAGTTCACAAACAGAAATTGATGAGGCCCTTCAGATCCTGGAAGCGCATAAAAACGCCTGGGTAAACCTGGATATCCAGGAGCGTATTAACATCCTTGACGAAATCATAGAGGATGTCCATTCCGTAGAAGACCGTTGGATTAAAGCCAGGACCGCGGCCCAGGATTTACAGAACAATTTATTCGGGGTCGGAGAAAGTTCCGTTGTGTTTTCCATGGTGGTGCGCATCTTACGGATATTGCGTCAGTCCCTGATCGATATCCAACACAGCGGGCATCCCCGTTTTCCCGGTCCGGTCAGCAAACGTGCGAATGGCCAGATAGTGGCCGGAGTCTTTCCGCAAAACTGGTACGATCGCATGTCTATGCAGGGATACACAGCAGAAATATGGATGGAGCAAGGTTCTCCTGCAAAAGATGGTCGCCCTTCGCAAGCATCCTTCTACCACCAGAAAGATAAAGAAGGGAAAGTTGCGCTGGTGCTGGGGGTTGGGAATGTCGCCGCCATTGTCGTGGCTGATTTCATGTACAAGCTTTTTGTTGAAGGACAGGTTGTCCTGCTGAAACCGAGTCCGGTAAACGACTACCTCGGTCCGTTTTTCGAGCAGGGTTTTCAAGCCCTGGTCAAACGCAATTTCATGCGTTTTGTGTACGGCGGCGGGAAGGAAGGGGCCTACCTGGTGGAACATCCCCAGGTAGAGACAATCCACATGACCGGCTCGGAAAAGACCTTCAACAGCGTTGTATTCGGTCCCGGGGAAGAGGGCGAGAAACGCAGGCAGGAACGCAACCCCAAAGTCACCAAACCTGTCACCGCGGAATTGGGCAATATCTCCCCTGTCATTATCGTGCCCGGGCCCTGGGGCGAATCCGATATACAAGCCCAGGCTGTCAAACTGGGGACATGGCTATCGATCAATGCCGGATATGGCTGCCTGACACCGCGCATGATCATCAACTGGGAAGGATGGGATCAGCGT
>JBAVJG010000463.1:0-4305 GCA_049687655.1 Anaerolineales bacterium
CGACTGGGGCTACGAAAAATTACACGAAGCCATCGAAAAGCGTGCCATTGACGAAATGAAACACGCCGAGAAGTTGATCGGGCGCATCCTGTTCCTGGAGGGGAAACCGGTTGTCAGCAACCTGAACGAGATCAATATCGGCGCGACGGTCGATGTCCAACATAAAAATGACCACAAAGCTGAAGAGACGGCGATAAAAGCCTATAACGATGCTATCAAGCTGGCAGTGGATGTAGGCGATAATGGCAGCCGCGACTTGCTCGAAGAGATTCTTGAAGACGAAGAGGAACATATCGATTGGATCGAAGCCCAGCTCGACCAGATCGAACAGATGGGTTTGCAAGTCTATCTGGGAGAGCAATTGGAGGAGTGATCGGAAAACGGTAATCAGTAACCAGTTTTCAATGTGTCAGATTACTGGTTACTGATTACTGAACACTGATTACTGAAATGCCTGAACTTCCCGAAGTAGAAACCATTGCGCGCAAATTGCGACCGGAGCTGGTCGGCAAAAGCATCCTGAAAGCCGACCTGCTCTGGCCTCGCACACTGGCAACACCGACTCCGGCGAAGTTCAAAAAACAGATCAAAGGGCAGGAAATCCGGGGGGTTGGCCGTCGTGCCAAGTATTTTGTCATGGAATTGTCAGATTTTCATATGTTTGTCCACTTGCGCATGAGCGGAGATTTATATATAAAAGAAGTAGATGCAGCAACGGAGAAGCACGATCGCTTGATTTTGAGTCTAAATCCCGGTGAGAACAAGCTGGTTTTCAACGACACGCGCAAATTTGGACGGGTCTGGCTGGTGCAGGATCCTGATGAAGTTCTCAGCGGGCTGGGACCGGAACCGTTGAGCGAGGAATTCACAGCTCAGCTATTGTATGATGGGTTACAATCCCGGCACAGGCAGTTGAAACCCTTGCTGCTCGACCAGTCCTTTTTAGCCGGGATGGGCAATATCTATACCGACGAAGCTTTGCACAAGGCGCGTCTGCACCCGTTAGCAGCCTCTGATTCCGTTAAACGGGTGCAGGCCCAGGCGTTGTGGGAAGCGATCCGGGATGTGTTGCAGGAAGGCATCCGTCGCAATGGAGCCAGCATCGACTGGGTTTATCGCGGCGGCGAGTTCCAGAATTATCTTCGCGTATACGACCGTAAAGGTCAGCCCTGTCCTGTTTGCGGTACGGCGATAGAGCGCCTGGTAGTTGGACAACGCGGCACGCACGTTTGCCCAAGTTGTCAGAGAATCGGGAGTTGACTATGCTTGAATGGTTACAGAATCCAATTGTTTCTATCGCGTTTGCGATTGGTCTCATGTTTTTCGGCTATTTCTTCGGACTGTTCGAAGGCCGCGGACAGGGGGACAAGCGCCGGCAGGAAGAAGAAGCTGAGAAGAAGGAAACCGAGCCGGTCGCTGAACCTTTGCCGCCTGCCGGCCCTGTTGTTCCGCCTGATGAAACCCCCTTGTTGGATGTAAGCAAAGACAATAGCGGACAATTGCGTCTGACGCTGGACGGCCAGCGTACAGACCCTTCGACCCTGACTGTCAATCAACGCAAGCGACTGATCGAGGTTTTGACTCAGATACGACCGTGGTTGGAGACATCAAAACCCACTTCGCCTCCTGCGCAGCCCAAACCTGCCTCGTCCCAGCAGGGGGCATCCTCCCCGAAAGTAGCTCCCACATCGACAGCGAGTCCTTCGCCCAGGCCAACTCCTGTCCCCGTGGCGCACCCCCGACCGACACCCTCTCTGCCAGTTGATGATGATAGCGTGCCCACTGTAACAGCTGAAAGCATTGTGGCACAAATAGATTCGATCCTGCAGGCTCATATTGCCGGTTCGCCCCTGGTTGAAAAGGGCATCCGTCTGCAAGAATCACCCGAAGGTGGAGTCATTGTCTGGGTGGGGATGGGTAAATTCCAGGGCGTGGAGGAAGTGCCGGACGAACAGATCAAAGCCGCCATACGGGCAGCTATCGCCAAATGGGAGAACAAATACACGCCGGGGATTTAATCCCTGGCTCAAGCAAGGGTCTGAAGAATTCTTCAGACCCTTATTATTTTTCTTTGGGTAGAAAGCGCACCGTCAGCACCGGGCAGCCGATCACCTCGGCTACTTCGGCGGTCACATTGGGGACATACATTTGTCGCAAACCATGTGTGCTGTATAAAGACCCCATGCAAACCAGGTCATAATCCCCTTCTTTTAGTTCCGCCAGAATCTCCTCGATCACATTTCCCTGACGGATTTTCAAGTTAGCTTTCAAATCTTCTATGCTGTGAGCTTCGGCCAGAGCTGAGCGTAATGTGCGGCCAAGCAGGCTGTCCCTATCTTCTGACAATTGTTCCCAATTATCGTGCACAGTGCGCGTCTCGGGGTAATCCATGGCAATCGGCGGGACAACGTGCAGAAGAGTAACCGGCGCATTTACACTCGACGCGATTTCCAAACCGAACTCTTCGGCTGTTGTTCCATAACCCAGTCCGCCCAGACATATCAAAATACGGGTGGGAGGAATACAGGCCGAGGGCACGTACAAGATAGGTCTATCGATATCTGCCATTAATTGACGGAACGAACGCCGTAACAATAACCGGCGCAAGGGAGGGCGTCCTAGCGGAGTCAGTACAATCAGGAAATCTTTCTCTTTAGCCTTTTCTGGAATAACCTCCTCGGCCTGTCCCTCGTGGATTTCCAGGAAATATTCCAGATTGTATTCCTGAAAAAGCCCCACCGCCCGGCTGAAAATATCCTCCAGGGGGTGAATTTCTTCCTCGAAGTTAGGTTGTTGCTTCTGCTCACTGATACCGATTAACGTCACAGGGAGCCCCATTATCTTCCCCAGCCAGGCTGTATATTCGATTCCCGGCCAGGTCCTCTCATATCCATTGGTTGCGACTAAAATCTCAGAATTCATGTCTAACTCAAATCCCTGCTCAGCGGAACAGAATCACGCCCAACATTCCCGCACCGAGCAGAACTAGCGGAGACGGAACATCGAACCAGAATGCGATGGCGCTCAATCCGGCGATAACCAGAGCGCGCGTCTGGATATTTTTCGTACTCTCACTGCGAAAGATCTGCCACGCCACCACTGCGATCAACATAGCGACGGCGGGCGCGAGCCCTTTGATGAAGCCGTCCATCCACGCTTCGCCCTGAACCTTTTGAATTGCTGCCGCTGCCGCCAGCATGATCAGCGTCGGCGGCAGGATCGAGCCAAACAGGGCCGCAATCGTTCCGGGTATCCCATTGGCAGCATACCCGACGAACATGGCCAGTTTCAACGCCTCGCTACCAGGCAACACATTCGAAAAACCAACAGCCTCGATAAACTCGGCCTCGCTCATCAACTGTCCCACTGATTCTTTGTAGAGCAGCCCCACCGACGCCGGCCCCGATGTGGACAGGAGGTTGACTTTGATAAACATCCAGAAAAGTCGTCCCCACACAGTAAGCTTGAATGGTTTCATTAGAAGATAAATACTCCTAATATTCCAGCCACCAGCAAAACGAGCGGTGCTGGCGCATCGAGAATAAGCGCTGTCAGACTGGCCACACTGAGGACAACCATCTGCCAGTTGATCGTCCCCTCGCTGCTGCCGGTGAGCACCTTCCAGGCCACGAATAACATCAAGACAGCCACAGCAGGCGTAAGTCCCTCCACAAAGCGGCTGACCCATGCCTCGCGTCGCAAACGGTGCAGAACAGATACAACACCGAACATGAGAACTGTGGGTGGCAGGATTGATCCCAGCAAGGCCACCAATGCCCCCGAGACGCCTGACGCCGCATAGCCCACGAACATGGCCAATTGCAGTGCATCTGAGCCTGGCAGCACGGCTGAGAGTCCCACTGCCTGGATGAAGTGCGCTTCGGTCATGATCGTACCGACCGCTTCGGAATGCAGCAGCCCCACCGACGCCGGGCCGGAGGTGCTTAATAGATTAACCTTGATGAACAACCAGAAAAGTTGCAGGAGAGTTTCCATATCATCTAATCAACAAATCAATCCCTGCACCGATCACCACCAGCGCCAGAATGCCGCGCACAATGCGCACATCGATATGATTGATCGCAAGTGCTCCCATCCAGGCACCTGGTAGGGAGCCAATCAACAGTAAACCGACCAGACTCCAGTCAGTTTGACCGGCAAAGACATAGTTCATAGAGGTCAAGCCGGTCAGCAGTGCGCCGTGCACAACATCGATTCCTACCATGAGATTTAAGGGTATGGAAAAGAAAATTAACAGTAGGGCCATGATAACCGTCCCGCCGCCGATGGAAGTCATCCCTACTA
>JBAVJG010000464.1:0-2055 GCA_049687655.1 Anaerolineales bacterium
TGGTATCGGCCAGCCTAATGAGTACGCTCTGAAATGGGTGGACGAACTGCTGTATTACTACACGGAGTACGGTGTCAAGTCGGTGCTGAACTTCAACGCTGGGACTATCCTGCTGGGCTTCCTGCTCTACAAGATGGGCATTGACAACGAGTTCAAGATTTCGGTCTTCTTCGGCAGCGACAATCCCTACCACGCACTATGGATCATGATGGCCGCCAAGTTATTCAGCCGCGATGATGGCAGCAGCCCGCTGATCGGTTTCAACTGGTCGAACTCGGTGGACAACGAGACCATGGAACTGACCGCTCAATTCCGCAAAGCGCTTGGCTTCGAAGACGTGGTGCGTTTCGAGCATCACATCACCGAGACGTACAAAAGCATCATCATCCAACCCTACAACCGCCGCGACGAATTGGTGGAAATCGCTGACCACGTGGCCAACATCTCTGCCAAGCATGAGGGCGGCGATCCGGAGATCGACGCCAAGCTCGAGCACCCATCGGACATCCTGGATTATTTCCGTGACAAAGAGGAAGTCATCAAATCAGGTGATTGGGAAAACCTGCAACGCAACTTCATCGAAAAGGTGAATGCTGCCAACAAATCGGCCTGGGCACTGACCGAAAAGGGACTTTCGTTCGTCGCCGCGCCGAATTTGCATACGTAACGTTTGACGAAAGTAGAAAAGAAGAAAGAGGCCGGAGAGCATATCAGCTTCCGGCCTCTTTTCAGGGAAACCCGTGTACATCCGCGCCATTCGCAATATCCGTGTACAATAAATTTCCCTGCTAATAAGCATTTTCTCCCTATTTGTGAAGTTTTTCCCATATTGAGATGAACCGCACCCAAAACAGGTGACATCTTCTGGTATCCTCCTCATCCACCCGGCGTATAATAACCGGGTAACATCTTTTAAAACCATGCTTCTCCTGAAGCGATACCAATTCACGTAGGATTAACTATGGCATCTCCTTATAATTCAAACACACAGCAAACCTTTGACCCCGCGCACGACGTCTACCGCTACACGCCCCGCTCCTTGCAACCCATCTTTTCCCCAAGATCAGTGGCCGTTATTGGCGCCACCGAAAAACAGGGCAGCGTTGGCCGCACCGTGATTTGGAACCTGATCAGCAGCCCTTTTGGCGGCACCGTTTACCCGGTCAATCCCAAGCGCGAAAATATTCTGGGCATCAAAGCCTATCCAAGCATCAAAGACCTACCGGACCAGATCGACCTGGCGGTCATAGTGACCCCGGCCCCAACTGTTCCTGGCATAATTGAAGAATGCGTGGAGGCTGGTGTCAAAGGCGCCATCGTCATCTCGGCTGGCTTCAAGGAGGTCGGGGCTGAAGGCGCAAAATTGGAAGAAGAAATTCTGGAACACGCCAGGCGAGGTAAGATGCGCGTCATCGGTCCCAACTGCCTGGGCGTCATGAATCCGCTCACAGGCCTGAACGCCACCTTTGCCACCGCCACCGCCCAACCCGGCAATGTGGCCTTCATCAGCCAATCCGGCGCATTGTGCACCTCCGTGCTGGACTGGTCATTCAAGGAACATGTTGGCTTTTCGGCCTTCGTCTCCATCGGCTCCATGCTGGATGTGGGCTGGGGCGACCTGATCTACCATCTCGGCGACGACCCGCACACACAGAGCATCGTCATCTACATGGAAACCATCGGCGACGCGCGCTCCTTCATGTCTGCTGCGCGCGAAGTGGCGCTGGCCAAGCCTATCATCGTCATCAAGCCCGGGCGCACCGAAGGGGCCGCTCGGGCGGCTGCTTCCCATACCGGCTCGTTAACCGGCTCAGACGAAGTACTTGAGTCCGCTTTCCGGCGCTGCGGCGTGCTGCGCGTGGAAACCATCGGTGAAATCTTCTCGATGGCCGAAGTGCTCTCCAAACAACCGCGGCCCAAGGGGCCCAATCTCACCATCCTCACCAACGCGGGCGGCCCCGGCGTGCTGGCCGTAGACGCCTTGCTCACCAAAGGCGGGGCGCTGGCTGAAATCTCTCCCGAAGCCATGCAACAGTTCAATGAGATCCTGCCGCC
>JBAVJG010000465.1:0-2208 GCA_049687655.1 Anaerolineales bacterium
AAGGATAGCATACAGGAAAACGTTTTTTTGAACAGGATTTGCGGGGGTAACTCAATGTTTAAGATGCATCAATCAGGGAAATCCCTGATTGCACAGCTTTGGCACTGATTGTATATTTAAAGCGTCCAATTTCATTTTTTACCAAAAGGAGAGAAAAATGCTAATAAATATTCTTGTTTGGATCGTACTGGGCGCGTTGGCTGGATGGATCGCCAGCATAATAATGGGCCGCAACGCCCAAATGGGTGCATTAGCCAATATTATCGTGGGCATCATTGGCGCGGTGATTGGTGGATTCATTATGAACGCCTTCGGTGCACAGGGTGTAACCGGTTTCAACCTTTACAGCTTCCTGGTAGCTCTTGGCGGAGCCATCGTGCTGCTCTTTATCGTGGGACTGTTCAGGCGCACCTGAGCCTTCACAAAAGTAAATCCAATTGGGGGTAGGGGCGATCACAATAAATTTGCAGTAATAAAGTGCTTGGTTGTGTAAAGCCCGAAGATAAGGGCTGCTGGCTGTGCAGTCCGCTCCACTTATTTTCGGGCTCCATCTATGCGATTGCGTATGACCTTTACTATTTAACAAATGGAATGCTGAGCGGGTAACGAACAGGTTTTTCGGAAAGCCCCCTGATGGCGTTGACCACACCCTGGTAGGTGCAGAAGATGCCGATGAAGATCACAGGCAGGGGAGGCAGGAGCACTATCCAGTTTCCCAGATTGCCAGTACCCAACCCGAGGTTATCTATTATTACGAGCGCGGCGGGCATGGTAATCAGAATGCAGCCCGATAGAAACAGCAGCAGCAACATCGTGATCTGGAAGTTCAGCACCGCATATCCCTGCTTGTCGATTTTGTAAGACTGGTTCTTCTTCAAGGTCCAGATCAGCAATGGGATAATAAGCAAAGGAATGCTGCTGCTCAAATGCATAGCAGCAAGCCATAGATTTTCGTTGCTGGTGTTGTCTTTCATGAAGTCGAAATCCAGAGATGTGCTCAAACATTGCAGGGTATAGGCGCGCGGGTCCACTTCGCCGCTTTCTATCCGTTGAATGGTGCGCGGGCTGACTTCGCATTTTTCAGCCAGTTGCTCCTGGGTGAAGGCTTTCGTCTGGCGTAGTTCGGTAACTTTTAGTCCGAGATCGGGTTGGTTCATGATTTTTCTCCTGTCTGAGTTCGACCCCCATGATACGGATTTCCATCCAAAAACACCATGTCGTGTACACGACATTCCCACGACATTTCCAATATACATGCATCTTCTTTTCACCCTCGACACAGCACCCCCAATGTTAGTTAGTTTATTGGATACTCTCTCAATTAAGACTTACGCACATTGCGAAATGATACCGAAAATAAGGGGTGCGAGCGGCGCTCGCACCCCTTATTTTCGGGCTACTTCTATATTTGTGTAATTCCTGAACAGTAAAGGAAAAGGTGATTGTCAAGCACGAGATGAACGATAAGGGCCGATTACACCGGTTCCTCGATCCTGAAGACCGGGTGCTGGTTGGCTATCGCAGACATTTGCTCGATGGTAGGATCGGGCTCGACGCCGAACTGCCTGGCGATGTCCGCCGCTGAGCGCCCGAACACGCCTATAGAGGCATAGGCCTGCAGGATAGGAGCGCGCTCCTCGACCGGGACTTCCACCAACCTGACCGGCCTCCGCCCCCCGGACAGGATGGCAGCCTGTCCACCCGCTGCCCGCACGTTGCGCACCCAATCGGATTCTCTGCCGTGCACGGAAACGAAATAGTGCTGACCGTCCACCTTTATTGTCGCGATGGTCACCTTGCGCGGCTGGCCGGACTTCCGGCCAAGTACCTTCAGAGTCACCGCCCGCTTGCTCAGTCCCAGTGACGTGAACCACGGCACCGCGGTTCGTTCGAGCCAATTAATGAAACCCACTGTAAAACTCCATTCTGTCCGTTCCCTGTCATCCTTGTATAAATCACAATCTGTATTGTGGTTAACCTTTGCTATAGTATCACGTAACTGTATACAAATTCAGATGTACTTTCTTGGAAAGATTCATGTAATTCCAACAAGAAATCAATGTTTACACATATTGGAATATCGTAGCATGCTCCACCTACCCTTGGTGGTAGGTATTTTGATGCTGCGTTCACTGCAAGTTGCTTAGGTTAACCATAACAAATAAGATGAACAAATAGCCGTAAAGCAAGATATCCCCCGGTTTTTCT
>JBAVJG010000466.1:0-1835 GCA_049687655.1 Anaerolineales bacterium
TTGCAAAACGAACAGATGTGCCTGACATCGTCCGCTTACTGGCAGAAGATGAGCTTGGCGCGCAACGCGAACGTTTCGAGAGGCCGCTACCGCAATCATATTACGAGGCTTTCGAGGCCATCAGCAGGGACCCGAACCACGAACTGGTCGTCGCTGAAATGGAAGGAGAGGTGATCGGCACGTTACAATTGATGTTCCTGCCTTCCATCAGCTATCAAGGCGGGACACGTGCCCAGGTCGAATCTGTCCGAGTGACTCAACGTTTACGTGGCCAGGGCATCGGTGCGGGGATGATGGAATGGGCCCTCGAGCGCGCCCGTCAGCGAGGCTGTCACTTGATGCAATTGACCAGCCACAAGTCACGGGAAGATGCGCATCGCTTTTACGAGAGGCTGGGGTTTACAAAGTCACATATTGGGATGAAAATAAACCTATGAAATCAGATCAAGAAGTAACACATAATACCGAAAAGGGACGATTTGAGCTTAACACTGACGGGCACCTGGCCATGCTCAACTACATGCGCATGGGGGAAATCATCACGTTTACGCATACTGGTGTCCCATCTGCCATTGAAAACCGCGGCCTGGGCAGCAAATTGGTCGAGACGGGCTTGAACTACGCCAGGGAGAATGGGCTGAAGGTCCGGTCTACCTGCTGGTTTGTGAGCAAATACATCCGCCGGCATGCGGAGTATCAGGATTTGCTCAAATAACTACAAGACCCTGAAGGTTTTAGAAATCTTCAAGGTCTGTCTTTGGCGGGGAGGGCGGGATACGAATATCATTCCCCCTGCGGGGGCGCGCGGCGAACAAAAAAACGCGCTCCTCTGGAGCGCGTTTTTCACTGGCGGGGAGGGCGGGATTCGAACCCGCGGTCGAGTTTAACCCCGACACTCACTTAGCAGGCGAGCCCAATCAGCCAGCTCTGGCACCTCCCCAGTTTTATTGTTTGCCCGGAATGACATAGCGGAGGGAGTGGGATTCGAACCCACGTGGGCTTGCACCCAACCTGTTTTCAAGACAGGCACCTTCGGCCGCTCGGTCATCCCTCCGAGCGGAGGGATTTTACCATAACTTGAGGGGGAATTGATTGGCGGGAATCGCATCAGGAAAGATGTTACTTTCCATTAGGCCAAAATGCCTGTCGGAGGAGCAACGCGATAAGACTGAAAAGCAAAATCTGCATCTCCACAGACGTAGCTACCTCAAGATCACTTCCTCCAACGCCCCTAACTTCGGCTCCACCACCACCGGCTTCTGCATAGACTTCGTAATAATATCCGGGTCTTTCAGTCCGTGACCGGTGCAGATAGCGACGATGCGCTTGCCTTTGGGATCCAGCTTCCCATTCGCGATCTCTGCCGCCAGCCCGGCCAGCCCGGCGGCAGAGGCCGGTTCTACCCAGACACCTTCCAACTGAGCCAGCATCTTTTGCATGTCCAGAATTTGCTTGTCTGTAGCGGCGATGATCTGTCCACGTGACTCTTCTGCAGCCTGTAAAGCCTGCTTGCCACGTGCGGGTTTGCCGATGCGGATGGCGGTGGCGACAGTCTCCGGCTGCTCGACGGGACGACCCAGCACCAGTGGCGCCGACCCGGCGGCCTGCACCCCTAATATGTGCGGCAGTCCCATAGAAAGAACGCCATCATATTGTTTGAAGCCCGCCCAGTAGGAGGTGATATTCCCGGCATTGCCGACCGGCAGGCACAACCAGTCGGGTGCGGCTTTTAGATCATCGCAGATTTCGAAAGCGGCGGTCTTCTGTCCCTCGATGCGGTAGGGGTTGATCGAGTTGACCAACGCGATGGGGTGCTTGTCCGTGATCTCGACCAC
>JBAVJG010000467.1:0-1895 GCA_049687655.1 Anaerolineales bacterium
AGTCGAAACTGGAGGTGATGTACTGATCGATCTCTCGTAAGGCAGTCAAACGAGCGAGTTGCTGCTTTATCTTTTTCTCCGCCTGTTTTTGTTGTGTTACGTCATGCGCCATCCCGCGAACGATGGGTTGCTCCACGCCTTCCGAGCGCAATGAGTTGTTGTACTCCCAAATCAGATGCTCTCCAGAACGTGTTTGGACAGTCAGCAGGCCTTGCGACCTTCCATTTTTTTGAACTTCATCCAGGTATGTTTTGAAGTCAAGCTGATTTTCCGGCAAGAGGAAATCCGCGATCTTCATTTTGAGGAGCTCACCTTGCTCATACCCAAGTGTATTTACAGCCCATGGATTGACCGAAAGGATATTTCCATCCAGGTCGTGGGTGCAGATAAATTCCTGGCTGTTATTGATCAGATCGCGGTATCGCTCTTCACTTGCAATGAGAGCTTTTTCCGCGCGTTTGCGGTCGGTAATGTCCAGCATAAATCCTTCGTAATACTGGATCACACCTGACTCATCTTTTACTGCTCTCGCATTTGTCAGGGTCCAGATGATGCTTTCGTCTTTTCGGTAGTTCTGATTGACAAATTCCCTGATTTCACCGCTTTCGGCCAAAATACGCTTGAATTCCTCCCTTTTTGAAGCCTCAACGTGAATTTGTCTGGCGATATCTGTAACGTTATCGATCACCTCCTTGGGCGATGCATATCCGAACATGTCCGCCAGAGTTGGGTTTACGTTCAGGTATCTTCCATCTGGTGTGGATTGAAATATGCCTACCGGTGCATTTTCGAACAGAGCGCGATAATTTTCCTCACTCTCTCGGAGCGCGGATTCCGCTTGCTTGCGCTCGGTGATATCCAAACCGGCTCCCAGGACACCGGTCACATTTCCGCTGCTATCATAGACAGGCACTTTACGCATCAATATATAGCGCATTCCAGAAGGCGCCTGGAACTTATCTTCTCCGTCGTAGGGCTCTTCGGTTTGCATAACTCGCTGATCCACCGCCCGCAGACTGTTGGCGATCTCGGCTGGCAGTAACTCAAAATCAGTATGCCCAATAGGATTCTCCGCCCAATACTTGGACTCTTCAGCGTTGAAACTGGTGTAGCGCCCTTCGCGGTCTTTTGTGAATACCGGAATAGGAAGGCTCTCGAAGAGTGTGCGATAACGTACTTCGCGATCCTCCAAATCAATTTCCGCCTGCTTTCGATCGGAGATGTCGATCGAAAGGACGAACAACCCCTCCGGCACCGGCTGGATGCTCAATTCGAACCAACCCTTTTCTCCATCAGGAAAGGTAAACTCGTTCTCCATCCGTTCAGGGACGCGATTTTCCATGCAGCGTTGAAGAGTTGCAAACATTTCGGTCTTTTCGATGCCGGGGTATAACTCCATCATGGTGCGCATCAGCATTTTTTCCGGTTTGTAGCGTCCGTGCACGGCGGCGGTATCGTTGACGTAGATGTAGCGCCAGTCAAAATCGATGATCTGGCAGCCTTCCATCATGTTATTGAGCGTACTGCGATAACGTTCCTCGCTGCGGCGCAGGGCTTCCAGCGTGTGTTTTTGCTCGGTGATGTCTTTGGCGGTGCCCTCATAATATTGCACCTTGCCGTCCGCATCCCTCACGGTGCGCACATTTTCCTGCACCCAGATCAAACTGCCGTCTTTGCGATGAGCCTGGAACTCGAAATCTTCCACCTCCCCTTTTTCGTTCATCAAACGCAAAAATTCTTCTCGTTCTTCGTGTTTGACATAGATTTGATGCGCAATATTCGTAATGCCTTCGATCACAGCCACAGGCGACTCATATCCCCAAATACGTGCCAGGGCCGGATTAACTATGATGAAACGCCCCGCCGGTGTGCTCTGGAAGATACCGTCCTGTGAG
>JBAVJG010000468.1:0-12986 GCA_049687655.1 Anaerolineales bacterium
ACTTACGGGCGATCAATTCCATACCATTGGCCCACGAATCGCCTTCCGGGCGATGGGCTAATGAACGCTCCAGGTCATCCAAGACAGGCAAAATCTTTCTGATGATATCGCCCTTCATGGAGACAAAGTCCATCTCGCGATCGCGTTGGACGCGATTTTTATAGTTGATAAACTCCGCCTGTGACCGCTGCCAGCCATCCAGATTCTCCGTAGCTTTTGCCTGAGCTTCTTCGAGCTGCTTTTGCAGCGCCTCGATCTCAGCCTGAGCCTGGTCGCCGTTTTCGGGCATCTCCTCAGCCTCAGTAGCGGCTTCGATCGTTTCTTCGGGTTGTTCTTCTTTATGTTTCTGTTTGCTCATACCTTTACCTTTTTTATCGCCCTGAGCGCAACGTAGTCGAAGGGCCCTTCGACTACAACCAATTTGGCTTACACCCAGCGCGGAGTCATTCACCACCAATCGTATCGTTTACTAACTCACTCAACAATCCTGCTACAAAGCGGACCGTTGGAATGGCTTTCGCGTAAGACATGCGCATTGGACCGAGCACACCTAGCATACCCGTTGCAAGGCCCGGTACACCATAGCGCGCCAGTACCATCGAGCACTGTCGTAACTCTTCCCAGCCACCTTCACCGCCGATCAAGACTTGCAAACCGCCGACCATACTGCTGTTGGTCGATCTCGCCAGCAAATCCTGCAAGGTCGAGCGTTCTTCGAAGATTCGTAGCGCGCGCCGGGCATCATCCGATTCGGCGAATTCCGGCTCGGCCAGCACATTGGTCAGGCCATCAGTGTAAATGTTACCGGATACACTATCTGTTGCGCGGCGCATATCCTGTTCGATGATGGTCAGAATGTCCTGGTCAAGTGTGTCGGAACGAGTTGGGAGCGCAGAAATCGCTTCTACAGTTTGGTTAGCCAGTAACTTATTCAGGCGCGTAGTGGTCTGGCTGAGTCGTTCTTGCGAAACGGGTTCGGCCAGTGTCAAAATCTGCTGCGAAACTTCGCCTCCCACCATGACCATGACCATCAACACCTGGCGGCCTTGCGTGCAGATTAATTCAATGTGCTTGAAAACCACCTGTTCAGCATGGGGTGCGGTAACGACCGATACGCCCTGCGATTGGTGTGCCAGAATAGACGCAGCCAGGGTCATCCACTGATCAACGTCGGGGCGCGCCTGATAAAACTGGTGAGTGATGGTATGTTGGACAGCTTCGGGCAACTCAGCCTGATGCATCATCTGACCAACGAAAAAACGGTACCCCTCCTCAGTAGGGACACGGCCTGCCGAAGTATGCGGCTGGCGTAAGTAGCCCATCTCATCGAGGGCAGCTAACTCATTTCGGACGGTAGCTGAACTCAGGTCCAGATTGTAGCGTTTAACGAGCGCATTCGAGCCGACGGGTGCCGCCGTCTCAATATAGTCTCGTATCACGAGCATCAGGATGGTTCTCTGGCGTTCGGTCAGATCAGACATGTCCTTCTCACAACTTAGCACTCTCGTCGTGAGAGTGCTAAAAGATTGACAACAATGATAACATGCCTAAAAATGAGCGTCAATAAGAGAAGTATAAGAAAATCTCCCGTTTACTCAACGGGAGATGGATATCTTACGGATTCGTAATCGGCCTCCAGGCCGGGTCAAAATCATCCTTTATATCAGTCGTCAGGCGTGTGCGCGTTGCGCCACTGGCTGTCATGTAATAAATATCTGTATTGTCGCTATCATCTCGCGCTTCACAAACCATCCAGAATCCATCAGCAGAGTAACTGAGATCTTCAATCCCAACCACACCCAGCCTCAAACGAGAGGGGTCCTGAGTAAAGCGATCGTCGTAACGAATCTGCATCAGCCAGGGTAGAGAACTGATATTGATCTGGCGCTGGTTGAACAGGATGTACTGGCCATCTGGCGACCAGACCGGATTATAGTCCCAGAGCGTTTGACCACTGCGTACGATCTGTTCCGCATCTTGACCGGTATCCGACATGACCCAGATTTGAAGCGCGCTAACGCGCTTTTTCACAAACGCAATCTGATTGTTGAACGGCGACCAGGCAGGCTGGCTGTTCTCTTCATCAGTATCTGATGATGTCAGGCGCGTGACAGTGAAAGTATCCATATCCAAAGCGTAAACCTCTTTGTGCCCATCACGCAGGGATGTGAAAGCGATGCGTGTGCCATCCGGCGACCAGTCTGGGTCAAAATCGCCGCCAGGAGCAGTGTTCAAAGGGGTCAAATCGCTACCATCTGCGTTGATGAAATATAGACCTGATTCAGGATATGAATCCGTATTGAGTGGGCAAGGAGAGGTGAACACCAATCTGGATCCATCCGGCGACCAGGAAGGTTGGCAGGCTCCTTCAGCAAGATTCGTCAGGGGATGCAAACCGCTTCCATCTGTGTTAATCAGATAAATCTGTGGCACACCCGTCCGTTCGGATACAAAGGCGATCTGACCGTAACCGCCACCAATCGGCGTTGCAGATGGAGTCGGTGTAACCGAGGGCGTCGGAGACGGTCCGGAAGGCAAGAGAGTAGGGGTAAATGTGCGTGTTGGTGCAACCGTGGGAGAAGACACAATTGTCGGCGTAAGGGTAGGTTCAGGCGTGGGTGTAAATGTTGGTGTATCGGTAGGGATTGGTGTTGGTGTAATCGTTGGAGTGGATAGAATCCAGGGGATATACCCGGCAATGGAAACAGGCACCAGATACGGATAGTAGTACGAAAAACCGCCTGCGCCACCCAACAATATCAACAGTATCAATATGAACGAAAAGAAACACCCGCCCCTGCGCTTCCTGGATCTCCTGGGTGGTTTGAACTCATTCTCCGGCTCGGAAACCAACAGACCGGGCTTTCTGTCTGGCTGTTTTTTAGACGGGGCAACCGGTGCATCTTCCGCGAATTCCTGATCGTCAGTCGGTGGAGGTGGAACTGTGTAATTCCCGGCCAGTCGCTGCGTCTTCGATTTTGAACCCAGTAGCGCTTTTTTGAATTCTTCGGCATTCTGGAATCGATCAGCCGGATCGATCGCCATAGATTGTTCGATAGCCGCCGCCAGACGCCGGGACACTTTATTGTTACGCTTTCGCAGCGGGGTGAGCTGGGCATTGTCCATAGCGCGCGCCAGCCCATCTTCGGGGATAATGCCTGTCAGTGCGGCATATAGCGTTGCGCCCAGCGAGTATACGTCCGTACGCGGATCGGTGCGGGCGGTGCCATATTGTTCAGGTGGTGAATAGCCCGGTGTCATTGCACGCGCGCCGGTGGTGGTAGCCTGGGTACCCTGGACCACCTTTGCCAGGCCAAAGTCCACCAGGAAAATCTGGCCTTCCGGTGTGATCTTGACGTTGCCGGGTTTGAGGTCACGATGCAAGATCGGGGGTTTGCGAGTGTGCAAATACGCCAACGCGTCACACATGGCCGCACCGATCATAACAGCTTCCTCTTCCAAAACCGTACCCACACGCTCCATACGCTGGCGCAAATCCTCGCCATCGATGAAGTCCATCACGAGGTATTGTCCTTGATCGCCGACCACAAAGTGGTCCGAAACGCGGGGTAGGTTGGGATGCCGCAAGTTCGCCAGGATGACAGCTTCCAGACGGAACTGTCGAGCGTATTCGTCTGTCGTAAAGAGGTTTTCTTTCAGGGCAATATCGACACCTAGATTTTCATCAACGGCGCGATAAACAGACCCCATGCCCCCCTGTCCCAGGATTTCAACGATCCGATAGCGTTTATGCAGAAGCGTGCCACGTTCTAAAGTCATTAAGCGATAAATTCTCCACGGGAATAGCCTAGAGCCCCAGACCTGCTGATTATATCATCTTGCCCCCCACAGCTAGGGTTAGGATAATTTCAATTTCGTAAAGAAAATCGGCGCACCCGCTGCAACCCACAACCCCAGCAACATGTAACGGACGAACCGGTATATGAAGGCAATAAACGACTCGCCACTCGGGAAAACCTGGCTCAATCCGTACCAGATGACGATCACACCCAACAATCCGAGCACATAACGCGCCGCGCGCTTCCAAACCGGACCCAAAACCTGCCAACCGTCCCGAGGGGCTATCAACGCCACCCCGACCAGAAATCCGAACAGAGTCCCTGCCGATGTGATGATTCCCCTCATTGTAAAGGGAGCAATCCCTTCGTCCCCGACACGAGCCGCGTTGATGATCCAGTCACCGGGAAGCACAAAATTGCGAGTCGCGATGGCAGCTATCCAACCGAGCAAGATCATCCCAAAGGAAACCAGAAAGGCATACAAAAATTGTCGCCCAAGGGATTGCTTTCGCGCCCAACGAACGACCGGGTTCCAGTATCGCAGGAAAAGCCATAACAGCAACGCACCGATCAACCAGCCCGCGAACATATCAATGAAGAAATGCGCGCCCAGGAAAACGCGCGAAAGCCCGATCATGAGCATCAAGAATAACGCAAGCCCCCAGGCCCACCTGCGCCGGAGATAGGCGGCCACACTCCCCCATACTGCTACTGACTGCTGCGCATGGCCAGAGGGGATGCCAAAATACACTTCTGCCCACAACGGTTTGACTGCAGTGCTCATCCAATAAGGTCGTGGCCCAGCGAAAGGAATTTTAATAATTAAGTTCATACCACTACCGAACAGCATGATCGCGGCGACCCGGATACCCATACTGGCGTCAATGCACCAATAGATGAACGGCATGACAAGAATATAGAATTCCTCTGTCCCAAGAAAACTGAAGAATCGCATCGGGAAAACCAGCCAATCGCCCATAGATTGGAAAGCAATGACCCAGGATAAATCAATTTCATAGGGAAACATTAGAACATTCTCCTTTGCATTGACGCCAGTGTACTGTTATTGTACACTCATTGCATGGAAAATCCCCCGGAACGCCGTTGGAATTGGGTGTCCGCCATTCTGCTCTTGCTCATGTTTCAGGCCGCTACTGCGCGACTGGTCGTCACCCATTGGACGGATTTCCTCTTCTTTACACAAACCCTGGCCGCGCTAGGGTTGGCGCTTGGGCTGGCGCTCGGATACAGCATTTTCAAAAGACGAGCAGTGATCCTGCTGGCGCTGGGATATTCCCTCACGCTGCTTCCCTGGCAAATGTCCCTGGCCATTGAAGATGAATTACTATCCAGACGACTTGCCAGCGTAGGCGGACGGTTGTATTTTTCAGCAGTTCAGTTCTTCCAACGCGAACCCGTGGAAGATAGCCTGTTATTCGTAGCTTTTATCTCCATTGTTGTGTGGATCATCAGCCTTGTATCCGGGTACTGGTGGACCAGGCATGAAAACTATCTGGCTGCCGTTTTACCGGGAGGCATCTTCATCCTGGTGATTCACCTCTATGACCAGTTCTTCAGCTCCCGCATCTGGATTTTGGCCATTTACCTCTTCCTTGCCATACTATTGCTGGGACAACTATATTACATAAAAAATCGCGAATCCTGGCGGAAGCGGCGGGTGTTCCAAATGCAGGAGAGCACGTTTGACTTTACGCGTGGCATGGTCATTTCTGCGACGCTTTTTATCATTGTGGCGTGGACTTTTCCTGCAACACACTCAGGTTTTGAATCTGCCATACGTACCTGGAACCAGCTCACGGGGCCCTGGGAGGATGTGCAGGAGTGGTTCTCCAACGCGGTCGAATCTCTCGAAGCGCCGGTCATTCGAAGATCGGGCGAATTGTTCAGCAATCAGCTTGGCCTGGGACTTGGAAATCCGCTTGCTGAGACCGTAGTGTTCAGCGTGGAAGCCCCCGACCTCGAAGAAAAACCGCCTCGCTATTATTGGCGCGGCTATGTCTATGACTTCTATCAAAACCACACCTGGTATGCCACAGAAGCGATCCTCGATGAGTTCACCCCTTCAAACACCGAACTGATCGTTCCGGAAACAGGCGAACAATTTGCGGCCAGCTTTACCATCAGAACCCAAATCTCGCAATCGCTTTTATATATTGCCACCCAGCCTCTGTGGGTCAGCCGTCCCGGGGTGATCGAGTACGCTCAGACGGACGCCGGCGAGCAGGACTTGCTGGCGTGGAGAGCTGAACCACGACTATTACCGGGCGAGCAGTTCCAGGTCACGGCAGCTTTTACCAATCCGTCAATGCAGCAATTGCAAATCGCAGGTACGCAGTATCCTCAATGGGTAGCCGATAGATACCTGCAACTCCCCGAAGATTTTTCGCCGCGCATCACTGAACTGGCAGACCAGATCACCCAGGAAATGGAAACGCCTTACGATAAGGCTGTTGCAATCACATCCTATTTAAGAAACGAGATCATATACACCAATCCGCTTACCGATTCGCCGCCCGAGGGCGCAGATCTACTGGAATGGATCCTCTTTGACTTAAAAAAGGGCTTCTGTAACTATTACGCCACCATCGAAGTGCTTATGTTGCGCTCAGTGGGTGTGCCTGCGCGTATGGCCGGTGGATTTGCGCAAGGCGCCTTCGATGATGAAGCAAACGCCTACATCGTGCGCAGCCAGAACGAACACGCCTGGCCAGAAGTATACTTCCCCGAGTACGGCTGGGTCGAGTTCGAACCCACCGGAAATCAGGACCCGCTTTTGCGTCCCAACAGGCCTGAAGACATCGATCCGGAGAATCCCGAAAACCAACTGGACGGCTTCCTCAACCAGTCTGGCCTCGACCCGATAGAAGACCTGCCCGAACGCAAACTCAATTTTGAGGAAGATTTTGGTGACACGGGAGCACTTCCACCCATTGAAGAGCAGTTGGCAGCCACCACCACTCGAATTTTATATCCGGTCCTGGGGGCGCTCTTAATCGGTTTGTTATGGTTGCTCAACCGTCAATACGCCGTATTCGACCGGATCCCGGTACGACTGCAAACGGCCTATGAACGTAATGGCGGACGCTCGCCAGCCTGGCTAAAAAGCTGGGTACATTGGGCCAGGCTCACACCCATCGAACGTTCCTTCGAGACGATCAATCGCAGCCTGCGCCTGCTCGGCAGGCCCCCGGCATATTCTGCTACCCCGGCCGAACGCGCACAAGCATTGGCAAAGGAACTCCCGGTCGCCAATAGCGCCATCGAATCGCTCCTGGAACAGCACCAGGCTTCCCTGTTCACCCCGGAGCCTGGCCATCCTGGTTTGGCGCGGCGTGCCAGCCTGACCATATGGGTGCAAACCATTCGGTCCATTGTCGAGAAATTCCTCTATGGCCGTCCAGTCCAAGCATAGCGCTCTGAGGCTCCCTGATGATCAGTGACGAAACCAGGCCCACCATGTTGCATGACCAACTTTTGAGCCTCAGCAAACAGGCTGAGGCGGTGCAGGATTCGTTGATGGAACGAAAAATCGTCCTGCCCCAAAAGACCTCAGCGGAAATCGATAATCTCAAGTCGGCGCTGGGTGACTTGAGCAAAAAAATGAAAGCCTTCGAGACCGAGCACAGTAACCTGCTCGAGTTGGCTGGGATCGGTCAGGTGGTCAACTCAACGCTCGAACTGGATGCGGTGCTGCAAATTGTGATGGACACCATCGTCCGGCTGACGCGCGCCGAGCGCGGCTTCCTCATGCTGCGGGATGAACAAAAAAAAATGACCATCCGCATCGCCCGCAACTGGGAGCAGGAATCCATCAACCCCAACGAATTCGCCATCAGCCGCACGATTATGGATAAGGTTATCGAGGAGGGCAAACCGGTCCTGACTACGAACGCTCAGGAAGACCCCCGTTTCGGGGCGCAGGAGAGCATCGTCGCTTATAGCCTGCGTTCCATCCTGTGTGTGCCGTTAATGGTTAAAGATGATTTGATCGGCCTGATCTACGCCGATAACCGCATCCGCAGCGGCATCTTCTCCGAAAACGAACGCGACCTGCTGACGGCCTTTGCCAACCAGGCCGCCGTCGCAATCGAAAATGCGCGCCTGTATTCATCCCTGAAACATACCCTGGCCGAAGTGATCGAACTCAAAGGTCTGATGGATAACATCTTCGCTTCCATCGCCAGCGGTGTGATCACTGCCGACGTGGGGAACCTGATCACGCTGTGCAACCGCGCGGCGGAGAACATATTAGGCACCGCCGCTATCGACCTGATCGGACAGCCTCTGAACGAAGTATTGCCCAGTGTGGCCGAAGATATCGCCCCGCACCTGCTCTCCTTGCGCAAGAACGACGAGCCCATCGTGGGACTGGAGATCAGCCACAAGCTGCCCAGGCGCGGACTGGTCGACTGGCGTTTGAACCTGTCCCCGCTCAAGGACGCGGACCAGTCCACGCAAGGCGTGGCTATCGTGTTGGACGACCTGACCGAGCGCAAGCGTCTCGAGGCGCAACGCCGCCTGTTCGAGCGTATGGTATCTCCGGCGGTCATCAACCAACTTGACCCCAACAGCCTGCAACTGGGCGGAAAGCGCGTCGACCTGACCGTCTTATTTGCCGACATCCGCGGGTTTACCAGCTATAGCGAAGAGATCTCCCCGGAGCGCCTGGTGGCGGTCCTTAACCGGTATCTGGCTGCCATGGCGGAAGCAGTTCTCTCACAAGAAGGAACGATTGACAAATTCCTGGGGGATGCGGTCATGGCCTGGTTCAATGCGCCCATCCCGCAACCGGATCATACGCTGCGTGCGGTCAAAGCAGCTTTGCTTTTGCGCGAAACGGTGGAAGGCCTGTATGCAGAACTCCCCGAGGATTCGCATCTGGCGTTCGGGGTAGGTATCCACTATGGCGACGCAGTGCTGGGATTGATCGGCACCGACCGTCGTCTGGAATATACGGCCATCAGCGACAGCGTCAATACGGCCAAGCGCATTCAGGAGAACTCGGCCCGAAATCAGATCCTGATCAGCAAAGAAGCCTATGAGCGCGTGCATGACAAGGTGGAAGCAAAAGAACATGCCTCGATGGCGGTCAAAGGCAAAAGCCGGCCAGTGGAAGTGTACGAAGTGCTGGGGTTGATGAAAGAGGGCGGATAGACTCTCAAATCCGCATTTTTCCCGCTAACTCGATGCAGGAGGGTCCGAGAATATCTTTCGAGATAGATAACCGGAATTTGGGGTAAATTCTTGATAACCAGATAGGGTGTGAGGGAACAAGACAAGTATTGCGACTATAATACTGAACTATGGGTGCAGACTCTGATAAGAGCGATCGACAACCAAAACAGCAAGTCTTCATAAGCTACTCGCGCAAAGACATCAAATTTGCACGCCGTGTGGCAGGTGACCTTGAAAGCGCCGGTTTCGAGGTCTGGTGGGACATCTCGGACCTGATAGGTGGGGACGACTGGGTGCGCGTCATCCCTGCGGCCATCGCTGCCAGCCAGTTCTTCGTCGTGCTGCTCTCGCCGGATGCGATCCAGTCGGAGTGGGTGTCGAAAGAGTATACCTATGCGCTGGTCAACCGCATGAAGATCGTGCCGGCTATGATCAGGCCCTGCAGCGTCCCGTTTGCGCTGAACACCCTCAACTACATCAATTTCACCACCGACGACTATGAAACCGGATTCAACAACCTGCTGAAGGCACTTGGAAGCCCCCCGCTTCCCGAACTGCCTGCCATAAGTTGGAAAAAGCTACTTAACAAATTACCGCCCCTGGTTACCAGGAATCCGATATTCTCGATCGGTACGTTCATCGTAATTCTTGCGATTTTGATTTTCGGGATTCCCAGACTATTTACGCCGGTCACCCCACCGCCTGACGACCCGACTGCGACTCCCACCTCGACATTCACCCCGCGTCCCACCGACACCGAAACTGCTAGCCCCTCACCAACGCTGACCTTTACCCCGTCTGTCACACCTACCGCTACCATCACAAGAACGAAGACCCCGATCCCGGTCAACTTCGTATTGCCGACGGTTTGCGTGCAGCCGGAATATGATGTGTTCTCCGTCAACGTGCGCTCTGGCCCGGGAACGGATAATGGCATCATCGTAGATGCGCCGGCGCTGGAAGTAGGCAAATGTCCACTGATCGGCGGGCGCAACGAGGAAGACACCTGGTTCATGATCGCCTATGAACAGCCTGAAGAGGAGTTCGAACCCTACGAAGGTGGCTGGATTCGCAAGGACCTGTTCGATCTCAGCACACCGGTTTTCGTCCCCGAGATCACATTGACTCCCACGCCTACGATCACCATTACCCCCAGTATCACGCCCACGTTCACAATGACCTCGTCTCCTACCCCAACACACACACCAACCAACACGCCCACCTCCACACCCACGAATACACCAACTTTCACCCCAACTCCAACCTCCACACCCACGCGCACCCCCACAGCAACTTACACAGCTTCCCCAACCCCGGAGCCAACAGATACACCTTAATATGTCATAGTGAGGAGGGTATTAGCCCGATACGGCAATCTCATCTCAGTCCTAATCGACCCTCCGCTCAGGGTGCTAGTTGCCTCCTCAATTCCCCCACATCCCTATCGCGGCGATAATTGCCGCGATTTATGTATGAGGTTTCTCTGCGAGCACCGTGTGCTCTGCAATTATTTTTTTCTCAAGACTCTTGCAATCACGCTCAAAAAATGCGAGAATGGTATCAACCAAAGGATATGCGATGAACAAAAAGATATTTACTCCCCTGCTGCTCATCCTGGCGTTCAGCGGCTGCACACAATCACTGGCGGAGTCAACGCCGCAAACACCTTCTGTCACCGAAACGCCGACGTTGTTCATAGGCTCACCGCTCCCAACCCTCGAGACCCCGATGGCCGGAGAGACAGCCGTCCCGGTGCCTTTGCCGTCTTTTACGCCGCTCTCGCAACCCACCCCAGACGGTATATCCTCCAACCAGTATGCCGTGATCAACGTGCTCCCGGATGATGTGCTCAACATCCGCTCGGGGCCGGGGGTGCAGAATCCTGTCGCTGGGACGTTGCAGCACGATCAGTCTGGTCTGACTCGCACTGGGAAATCATCCAGCGTCGGAGAAGATACCTGGGTCGAGATCCAGAATCCCGGCGGCGGAACAGGCTGGGTCAATGCGGATTTCCTGACCGAATTCGTGGCCCCAGCCAGTTTTTGCGCGGATGCGCGTGTCAATACCTTGATCGAAAACCTGGAATCGGCGGTCCTTGCCTCGAATGATGATATCCTGGCTTCGTTGATCCACTCCCTGCATGGCCTGGACGTGCGTCTCTGGCGCTACGGCACCGTAGCGAATTACACATTAGAAGAAGCTTCGTGGGTTCTCGAGTCGGAGTATGAGGTCAACTGGGGTCCCGCTCCTGGAAGTGGAGAGAACACGCTGGGGACGTTCAGCGAAGCGATCCTGCCCAGATTACAGGAGGTGTTCAGCGCAATTTACAACTTGCATTGCAATGACACGCTCGACCTGTCTACCTTTTCTTTGGAACCCTGGCCGCCGGAATATGCAAACATTAACTTTTATACGGTTTACAAACCTGGCACGGAACAGTACGGCGGCCTGGACTGGCGCGCCTGGACCGTCGGCGTCGAATACGTGGGCGGCGAGCCATATTTGTTTTCTCTGATCCATTACCAGTGGGAGCCGTAAAAAAGATTCCTCAACATGCCCCATTCAAAACAGAATAGTAAAGGGGCGGGCTAAAAGTCCGCTCCCTATTAATGGTTCTTTGGGATTTTCCGCCGTTCGCTGCGCGAAGACGCAGTGGTAGATACCCAAAACTGGACTTTTTCACCCCGCCGAACTGCAGCGGGACTAACGGCGGAGAATCCTGGAGAGCCCTATTAAACTTGCTAACTGAATTATGGCTCCCAGATATAATGCACCGCACCGAACAGGTAAGGAGTGCTGTTCACGTACTCGAATCCGACCAGCCAGATTTTCCAATCAACATCGATTCCTGGCGTAGGCGGCTTAAGCACAGCGTAATAATGGATGTTTGTATAGCCCCACGGTTCAAGGTATAGTGCTCCTGCATAGGAAGAATCGTCACAAAACAACTGGTAATCAGAGTTCAGTACGACGGCCATATCTGGCTGGACGATTTGGGCAAAGGTGCCTGTATCGTGGATTCCGCTCGCCCCGTATCCCCAGTCAATCACCTGAGCGTTAGTAAAAATGCTTTGTGCGGTCAGGGGTGTGTAATTGACGGTTGTACCATTACGCCAGAAGTCGATATTTGCGCCATGCAACGGGCTAACGATTGAAGCAAATAAATTTCCGTCGGATTGATTCACAGCTTGCTTCAACTGTCCGATTATCACCGGAATGCGTGTGTCAGCGCAAAAGGTCTCGTGCGTGACGAATTCGGTCAGGTAGTAAGAATTGACCCAGCCTTTGTCACCCCCATTTGGCAGGAGGACCTCGACCCATTCGGCTCCGTCCACTTGTTGAACAGGTCCGGTGCGCATAACGTTGGTGGCATTACGTGCGAACGATCCAATGACCGGATTGCTCACGCCCGCGCCTGAGCGGATATTGAGCATGTCGGAATAGCCCACAAATGTGACGCCATACGGTCCTATCAAATCGGATTGCATTGTTGCTGTGGGCGTAGGTGTGTCCGTGACAGACGGTGAGTAATACGGCCAGGAGAATGTCTGCATCATTTCCTGGAACACCGCGGACTCAGCCGCCTGATCATAGATTGGAATGGGTGTGACATAGTTGTCCGGGTTGGTCGAATGCAACACGAAGAGAAGGGCAACACAAACATTTCCACGAACTGTCGTATATGTCACCCAATCACGAAACTGACCCACACCGCCCTCCGTTCCAGTTCCTTTCAGGAAAGTTATTCCATTGAATACCACCGTTTCAGGATTCATTGGCGGACCGACAATTGGGTGGGCACAAGATGATGTAATTTCCAACACGCGCAAATCCAGATATTTCTCGGACAGGTTCGTACCTCCCTGGAAAGGCAGCGAAATGAGTACGGCGTTGTCATTGCTGCTATCAGCGATTTGTCCCTCAGGAGGATACTTAAACTCGAAACCATATTTGTAATTGTTATAGGTTGGCCAATTATAGACAGGAGGC
>JBAVJG010000469.1:0-2455 GCA_049687655.1 Anaerolineales bacterium
GGACTGGCTTCTACTGGGATGACTGGCCTTTCGCGTGGATTGCCAAATTTCTAGGCCCCGCTGAATTCGTCCCGGCCTTTGAGCCTTTCCGCCCCTTTCTCGGCCCGATCTTCTTCGGGACCACCAGCCTGCTCCCGCCAAATCCGCTTTTGTGGCAATCCCTGGCTTTGATTCTGCGCTTTGCGCTGGCACTGTCCGCCTGGTGGACTCAAGCTATGGCATTTGTATGACACCTTGAAGCTGCTATGAGCAAAGTTTACAGTTTCCGACTTGATGAAAACAACCCTTGTGAAGCCCAGGCCAGGGAGGTGATTGAAGCCTGGGTTGCACAGGGATATTCCTTGCGCCAAATAGAATTTGTAAATGAAATGAGAAATATATCGAGGCTTCTCTTTAGAAATATTGAGTTTAAAAAAACAGTACCCCAGAGCGGACGTGTTCCGAACCACACCCTTCCCTACAATCAGGGGAAAATACGGTACGAGGGGGTTACCTTTTCAAGAATCTAATTGAAATGAAAGGAATCGTCAAGGAATGCTATATCCTTCTACTGCTTCTCCAAATTTTATCCCTTTCATGATAGCAAATCCTTTTTTGAGAACGATTATGAAAGATGGATGCTTATTCTTCGATCCGATCAACCTGGATCTGTGAACCATTTACATCTGGAACGTTACTGAACAAGGTGCCATAAAGATGGGCGATTTTACCGCTATCGCGGAGCGCTTCGATCTGGGACTTTACTGTTGGGTCCAGCGAATCAATACCAAAGTAAATGACCTGCCCTAAATCTTGTCGCTCAAAGTAATCATCATACTGCGCGCCAGGTTCCGTACTCTTGATGACACCCCACCAATCAGATATATCTTCCGTAGTACCGGGTGGCATATAACCGCCCGAACCATTTTCTCCTGTGTCTCCACTTCCTCCTGTTTCATTGCCATTGGCTTCTGTGGTTGCATCAACGGTCATGGCGGGTGTAGTGGTACCACACTCTCCCCGGAGATAGGCCCACTCGTCACAGGCGCTGCCATCCGGAAAAACGCAGATGCCATATTGGCTGCCATCGACCGCTGTGCGAATTTCGAGTTTGTTCCCATTCTGCTCACAATAGACCGAGGCAGGATTCGGCATATTTGCCTGAGGCATATCCGTCGTAGCAGGTTCAGATGACTGGATCCGGGGCGCTGCGCAGGCTGCCAGTGCCATCAATAAGATCGTGAATGGAATGATTCTTTTCATTTTTTCCTTCTTCTTCAGATTTTGGTTTTATGTTCTACCGTAACGACGACATTTCCCTTTTTGTGGCCCTGTTCGACATAGCGGTGCGCCTCGGCGATCTGTTCCAACGGATAGCATCTATCTATGACCGGTTTTATCTTCCCCGCCTCAATCAACTCTGTGAGAAAGACAAGATCTTTGATCTTCTCCCTTGCCGGCCTCAAACCTGCAGCCACAAACTTTACCTTTTTGCCGCCACTCTTTGCAGTCCATAACGCTTGGAGCATGATTACCGGTGTAGGGACCGTAGCAAGATAGATGCCTTTATCTGTCAGCGAACCTTTGCACTCTGAAAACGAACGCTTGCCGACCGTATCAAAAATAATGCCATAGGTCTTGCCGTTTTCAGTAAAATCCTCCCGGGTGTAATCAATCACCTGATTGGCCCCCAATAAATTGACCCATTCCAAATTCGAGGTACTGCATACCCCGGTTACCTTCGCCCCATAGTACCTGGCCAGTTGTACCGCCGCAGCGCCAACCGATCCAGAAGCGCCATAGATCAGCACGGTTTGTCCACTCTGGATCTTGCCTTTATCTCTCAGGAAAGGCAGGGCGGTTAATGCCCCATTCGGAACGCTGGCCGCTTCCTCATAGTTCATATTGGGCGGTTTTATGGCGAGCGCCCCGTTTTCCGGCATACATTTATATTCGGCATACGCGCCGAACATGTCGAAGCCAAATACCTGGTCGCCGGGTTTGAAGCGGGTCACATCTTTGCCGATAGACTCAATTTCCCCAGCCAACTCTTGCCCCAGGATCGGATTTCTGGGTTTCAGGAATCCATTAAAACCTGGGGAAGCTCTCATGTCTGGGTCTTCTTTTACGACGGTTGTCGCACAAATTTTTATCAGAACCTCATTCGCTTTAGGGGTGGGTTTTTCCATCTCTTGAAGGTGAAGAACCTCGGGTGGGCCAAATTTTGTGTATACAATTGCTTTCATTTTTCACTCTCCTTATTTTGGATGCTTTAGATGAGTTTCTCAGCCAATCTCAATTCATGCTGGCGTTTGATCTTTTACACCCCTAATCAAAAGCCACAAGTAAAATAAAAATTCTCCAATAAACGCAAACAGGCCAAGTATCATCGTATCGAAGTTGGGAAAAAGAAAGAATAAAACAGCCGATACCGTATAGCATAAACCTCCAAGCATCAACAAGATGCCCAGAATTC
>JBAVJG010000470.1:0-11646 GCA_049687655.1 Anaerolineales bacterium
CAGAAAAATATGACCGGCAATACTCTGACCGTCAGTTGGCCGGGCGTATTGCCGAGTACTTCAAACCGCAGGTAAAGCGTCTGATTGCCGTTTCCGGGTTCGTTGTTGCGATTGCGGGGGTTGGCGCGATGTTACCAGTGGTGGTCAGCCGTATCGTGGACTTGCTCAAAGAACAGCCTACAGTTCAAGCCATCAGTCTGGCGGGGTTGGCGTTGTTCCTGGTGGGAGTGGGCATCTGGGGCTTGAACTGGGCACGCCGAGCCCTGGTGGTGCGTTCAGTGGGCGATGTGGTGCTGGAGCTGCGCACGAAGGCTTTCCATGCTGCTGCCGAGCACGACCTGTCATTTTATGACCAGTTCTCATCTGGGCGCATTGTCTCGCGCATCACAGCTGACACAAACGACTTTGGGCAACTGGTGGTTATCGTCACCGACGTGACGGCGCAGATGTTCCAGGCCATTATTCTGGGTGTCATCCTGGTGCGCACTGAATGGCATTTGGCATTGCTGATGTTTGCCTTCATCCCGTTCATTTTCCTGATCGCGCTGGGTTTCAGGGCTATGGCGCGACGAGTCACCAAGCGTGGCATGCAGGCTATGGCGGACGTCAACTCGGCCATCAAGGAAACGGTCAGCGGCATCTCGATTGCCAAGAACTTCCGCCAGGAAGAGAGCATCTTCGAAACGTTCGACTTTTCCAACCAGCAATCCTATCAGGTCAACATTCGGCGCGGGTTTGTGCTCTCGCTGGTTTTTCCTACCCTCAACGCGCTGGGTGGTCTCTTCACGGCTATTCTGGTTTATGCGGGCGGGCTGAGTATCCAACAGGGCATGGTCACCGCCGGGGCGTGGTACCTGTTCATCATGAGCCTGGACCAGTTCTTCTTCCCGATCTTGAACCTGTCCGCGTTCTGGGCACAGATCCAACAGGGACTGGCCGCAGCTGAACGCGCCTTCGCGCTGATCGATGCGGATCCCAATGTCATTCAGACAGAACAGCGCGACGTGCCGCGTTTGCAAGGGTTGGTTTGCTTCGAGAACCTGCACTTCCGATATACGGACAAAGAGCCGGTTCTCACGGACTTCGACCTGTGTATCCAACCCGGAGAGAATCTGGCCCTGGTCGGGCACACCGGTGCGGGCAAATCATCGATTGCAAAATTGATTGCGCGTTTCTACGAGTACCAGTCGGGAAACCTGACAATTGACGGGCACGACCTCCGCACCTTCGACCTGACGCAATACCGCCGTCAATTGGGGATCGTCTCGCAGGTGCCGTTCTTGTTTTCGGGCACAGTAGCGCAGAACATCCGCTACGCCAAACCGAGTGTGAGCGATGATGAAATGCTCGAGATGGCGCATCGCATCGGCGAGGGCGAGTGGCTGGAGACTTTGCCCGATGGCCTGTATACCGAAGTGGGTGAACGTGGCAACCGTCTCTCGATGGGACAGCGCCAACTGGTGGCCTTAATGCGAGTGCTGGTGCAGAAACCGGCTATCTTTATCCTGGACGAAGCCACTGCCAGCATCGACCCATTTACCGAATGGCAGATCCAACAGGCTTTGAATCTCATCTTGCAAGACGCCACCAGCATCCTGATCGCGCACCGCCTGTCTACCGTCAAGGCCGCGGACCGCATCGTCGTCATGGATAACGGGTCGATCATCGAGGAGGGGAATCATGATAAATTGCTCAAGCAGGGCGGGCATTACGCCAACCTGTACAATACCTATTTCCGACATCAATCCCTGGCGTACGTGGAGCAGGCGCGCGAGATGGTTGACGGGGATTAAAAGTTTGGACGGCAGTTCAACTGCTGTCCAAACAGGTAATCCATGAAAAGAAAAACACTGCTCCTGGTCACATTGTTTGTAGAGGGCGGGTTATATGTGGTCGGGCTGCTCCTGATGGGTGGTTCAGGTGCAGTGCAGGCAAAGTTCAGCTTTTCCTGGTACGCGACGCTCTATGTACTGCTGTTATCATTTCCCATGTTTGGGGCCCTGTATTTTGCCGTGCGGTCGAAGTGGGAACCATTATCTCAACTCAGAGAAGAACTCGAAGAAAAAGTCGTCCCGCTATTTGCGAACTGCGAGATCATTGATCTTGTAGTGATTGCCCTGCTTGCAGGAGTAAGCGAAGAACTCTTTTTTCGCGGTTGGTTGCAAGGCGCTCTGACAATTCGATTTGGAATTTGGTCAGGGATATTGGTTGCAAGTGCGATATTTGGATTCGCACATTATCTTTCTCCTACTTACGCTATCTATGCCGGTCTGACAGGGCTATATCTTGGCATCATTTATCAATTATCTGGTAATTTGTATGTTGTGATGGCCATCCATGCGGTTTATGATTTTATTGCCTTGGTGTATTTGGTTCGAAAGAGTAGGGATAAGGAAACGAAAATTTAAGCCACAGGATGATTGATTACAATTGTGTTAAAAAATGAGCAGAGCGAAGTGATAAAGGGGTGTATCCAATTTATCTCTAAGTTTTCATACTAATATGATTTCTAAGCCAATAGCATTAGGGGGTAATAGAAATTCGGTTTCCCAACTGTTCATGAGTAATCTTGTTATTAACATAATTCACAACATCATTCCAAGATAAATTTGCCGTACCGATATATTGTCTGTGGTTGCGGGCGATAACTTGCAAATTTATCAGCGTGGAAGGGATAAACTCATTAATTGCCTTCCAGGTTTTTTCATTCCGAAATGCGGCCATTACAAGAACGAACGCTCGCTCGGTTGTGCAGGATGAATGTTGTATGTATTCACATTCAACAATTACCCAAAGGGTTGTTTTAGTTAATGGAGACCCTGTTTCGTAGAATCCCAAGTCTGTTATATAAAATCTTGCATCCACAGCTTCACCCAATGGATCATGATTCTTAATAAATCCATTCAGGGCGTTGATGATTTTTACAAAATCTGGAACGGGGGTAGCACTGGGTTTTGTTGGTGTCGGCGTCCACATAGCTGCTGTCTGTGTTTCAGCCACATGAGTTCCAACTTCAGGAGGAATATCGTCAGTTATGATAGCTACGTTTCCGCAAGCATTCAGAAGAATCAGTGTGACAAAGATTACCCAAGCAGCGAATTTTTTCATACAGTGGCCTCCCCGAAGAGAGAGCATGAATTGCCCACAAATTAATCTTACACTATTTTCATTCTAAAGTATATGTGCTTGCCCGATTTATGATTTCATCTTCTAAGCGCAACCTGCTTTTCGTGCCTTTTCCCATGCTTTGCGAACTGCGTAAGTCCTGTCCGTTATAACTAGCCCAGGAGCCTAACAAAATTCCTTCAAGACCTATTAAGAAGGAAATCAGATCGGAAAAACTTTCCCCAGGCTTACCGATTGCTGCGACTGCGCCCAGGCACCAGACGGCAAAGCCGAAACCGACCAGTTCGAAAAAATCGATCATGGCAAGCTTGCTTCGAATGTTTGAGAATGAAAACTCCATTGTGGTTTCCATGTATAAACTCTTTTCGTACTTACAGTTTTTTGTTGTAATTATGGTTTGCCTATGGAATAAATCAACCCACAGTCCTGTAGGGTATTTCGCGACAACCGAGTCTCATCCATAACCAAACGGGGTACAATGAGTTAATAAATTAATTGGAGAAAGAAGTGAGAATATTTTGGAAAACCCTAAAACTGAGCTAAAGAACCCACTACCTGACATTACTTTTGATCAATTATCTGCGTCGCTAAAAGAAGCGGCCAGACGGGCCAACTGGACAGAGCTCATGCCTGTCCAGGCGCGCGCCATCCCATATCTACTTACCGGCCGCGATATGATGATCCAGGCACGCACGGGCAGCGGCAAGACCGGCGCCTTCCTGCTGCCCATGCTGGAGCGGCTCGACTCCAACAGAAATGAATGTCAGGCGCTGATCCTGGTGCCGACCCGCGAACTGGCACGACAGGTATCGCACGAAGCGGAATTACTATGCGGGCAGGCTGGATTTCGCACGGTGGCAGTTTATGGCGGCGTTGGATACGGCCCGCAAATTGAAGGGCTGAAGAAGGGCGCACAGATTGTGGTCGGTACGCCGGGACGTGTACTAGACCATTTACTCAAACGCACCTTTTCGCTCGATAAGCTGAAAATCCTGATCTTCGACGAAGCCGACCGCATGCTTTCGATGGGTTTCTACCCCGACATGCTCGATATGAAAAGCTATCTGCCAAACCGGCCTGTCCATACCTGTATGTTCTCGGCCACCTTCCCGTACTCGGTTATGCGTGCCGCGCAGGTATTCATCAAAGAGCCCGAGTTCATCACCCTGAGCAGTGATCATATTCACGTAACGGAAGTGGATCACGTCTATTACAAGGTCAAGGGCATGGACAAAGACCGTAGTCTGGTGCGCCTGATCGAAGTAGAAAATCCCGATAATGCGCTTATCTTTTGCAACACTAAAGACCGCGTGCATTACGTGGCGGTGGTGCTGCAGCGCTTCGGCTATGATGCGGATGAGATCAGTTCGGCGCTTTCGCAAAGTCAGCGCGAAGATGTGCTGGGCCGCGTCCGGAATGGGAAACTGCGCTTCCTGGTCGCGACTGATGTGGCTGCTCGCGGTTTGGACATCCCTGAACTCTCCTATGTGATCCAGTACGAGCCCCCGGACGAAACTGAGAATTACATCCATCGCGCTGGCCGCACGGGGCGTGCAGGCGCAGGCGGCGTGGCTGTGTCGCTGGTCAACCCGATGGAAAAGCCCCTGCTTGATCGCATTGCTCGCCAATACGAGATCGAAATCGAAGAACGCATCATCCCCAGCGACGAGGACGTGGCAAAAGTGGTTGCCGAACGTCTAACAGCCCTGTTGGAAGCCCGCTTGCGTACGCGCGATAAACTGCAGGCCGAGCGCAGTCAGCGCTTCGTCCCGTTGGCACGTGAACTGGCCGATCAGGAAAATGAACTGCCCATCATCACCATGCTGCTGGATGATACCTACCAGGAAATGCTACATCCCAGCGTTGAACGGCCAGCCAGGGAGATCAAACCCAGACAAAAAAGCCAACCCCAAAAGCGACGTAGTAATCGCCGTAAGGGGGGCAGGCGAAGATAGAGATAATCCGAAGATTTCTTGAAAATCTATGAGATCTGCATAATCTGTGAATGAAATACTTCCATGCTCATCCATTCTGCAACCCAACTTCTGACTTTACAGGGCGGCCCGCAACGCGGACGCTCGCTCGGCACGCTCGGCATCATCGAGAACGGCGCTGTCCTCGTCCGTGACGAGAAGATTGTCACAGTAGGCAAGACCGATGAACTGCGCGCATCCTATCCAGACGAGCCAACTCTCGATGCATCCGGCAGCGTGGTCATGCCCGGATTTGTCGACCCGCACACGCACATTATCTGGGGTGGCGACCGCGCCAAAGAGTTCGAGATGCGGCTTGAAGGCGCGAAGTACCTCGATATTCTGGCGGCAGGCGGCGGCATCCTCTCCACTGTGCGCGCCACGCGCACGGCCAGCATCGAGTCCCTCATCGCCCAGACCCGTCCGCGTTTGCTGCGCATGTTCGCCACCGGCACCACCACCGCTGAAGCCAAAACCGGCTATGGCCTGCAGACTGCCACCGAGTTGCGTCTGCTCAAAGCCCTGCTGGCGCTAGACGATGAAGGTCCGCTGGATCTGGCCATCACTTTCCTGGGCGCGCATGCCATTGCGCCCGAATATAAAGAAGATCCCCAGGCTTATACCGATCTGGTCAGCGAGACCATGCTGCCCCTCCTGTGTCAGTGGTGGGAGACGCATGCGCCCCGCCAGCCCTATCCTTTCGTGGACGTTTTCTGCGAGACTGGCGCATTCACCCTCGAACAATCGCGTCAGATCCTGACCAAAGCCGGCTCGCTGGGATTCCCACTCAAGATCCACGCCGACGAATTCGACAATCTGGGCGGCGCTTCTCTGGCGGTAGAGTTAGGGGCGGCCTCAGCAGACCACCTTGTCAAGACTTCCGATGCGGACATCACCGCACTGGGCAAATCGGACACGGTAGCCGTTTCGCTACCATGCACGCCATTCGGCCTGGCCGAGTCCGAATACACGCCTGCCCAGAAGATTCTGGATGCGGACGGAATCCTGGCCATCGCCACCGACTGCAACCCCGGTACGGCCTGGAACGAATCCATGCAGTTTGTGATTGCGCTGGCCAGTCGTTCGCTCAAACTGACGCCCGCCCAGGCTATTGCCGCTTCAACTATCAACTCCGCTCATGCCATCCGCCGTGCGGATGTGATCGGCTCGCTGGAAGAGGGTAAGCAAGCAGATATGCTGATACTGTCCGTGCCGGATTACCGCCATCTGGGTTACCGCTTTGGAACGAATCTGGTAAAACAAGTCATCAAGCGTGGACGGGTGTATTCTGTCGATGTAGGCTATTATCGTACTGCTTAAAATTAAAAGGACGGGATTTCGCCCGTCCTGAGAATTTCAGGAAAGTTTATTTATGCATCCTGCCTGCCATACCACATACGGCCGAGCAGGTTGTCTTTTTTGAGGAACTGGTGATAGAGCGCAGCGCCTGCGTGCAGCAGGATCAAGGTAAGGAGAAGCGCCCAACTCAAGCCGTGGAAAGCGCCTAATGAGAATCCTCTTCGGAATCCACTTGCGGCTGGCCCGAACCCAAAGATGAAATCAAACCAACCGCGCTGCCAGGCCATGACAATGCCGGTGATCGTGATGGAGAAGGTGAAGAAATACAATCCGATATGAGTCAGTTTTCCAATGAAATCGAGGAAAGGGTTACCCACACTGGCCCAATCAGGATGTTTTGTAAACCAGCGCACAAACAGGCGGACGGTGAGCAGTACCAGGGTGGTGATACCCAAAATCATGTGAATGCCCATGGGGGGAAAACTGCCAAAAGAGAGTGCAAAGCCGCCTTCCCCTTCTTCGCCTGCGAACAGCAGGGTGGCGAAAATCAAAATTGTCACGAGCCAGTGCAGGGATACGAGAGCCGGATGATAGCGTTTGGTGGTTGTTGCAGAGGAATTAGATTTGGTTATATTTGAAGCCATAGAAGTTGTTGTCATAACGTGTCTCCTTTTCTGTCAGAAGTATAGGAGTTATACATGAACACAAGATGACAAAATCGAATCTGGTTGTGGAAATCTGGAAATGAGTCTCTGCACTTGATAAAATCAGATTCTATATCCTGTTGGAGGCAATATGAAAATTGATATTATCGGTGTCCCCATTGACATGGGCGCGGACCGCCGTGGTGTGGACATGGGGCCCAGCGCCATCCGCTATGCGCTTTTACAGCAGGGATTGGAAAAGCTTGGTTATGCAGTGAAAGACAAAGGTAATATAGAAGTAGCGATTGCAGAAATGTGCGCCATCACCGACCCCAAACTGAAATACATCGACTGCATCGTACCGATGGCCAAACGGGTGGCCGGGGCGGTTGCGACCAGCATCCAGCGTGGGCACTTGCCCGTTGTCCTGGGCGGTGACCATTCGCTTTCACTCGGCTCCATCCGGGGAGCGGCCAAGCATAAAAGTATCGGCCTATTGTGGGTGGATGCGCATGCCGACTTCAACACCCCTGAAACCACGCCCTCTGGCAACATCCATGGGATGCCGCTGGCTGCTCTGTGTGGGTTGGGTGACCCGCAACTGGTACAACTATGGGAAGAATCCACACCGGTCATTGACCCGGGGCACGTGGCGATTATTGGAGCACGCGACCTCGACGAGGGCGAAAAACGGAATCTGTCTCAGGCCGGAGTCATGGTCATGAGCATGGAGCAGGTCGACCGTCTCGGTCTGGTAGCGTGCATGGAGAAGGCCCTCGAGTGGATATCCCGGGATGTGGATGGTATCTATCTCTCGTTCGATATGGATGTCATGGATCCCCGTCACGCGCCCGGTGTTGGGACTCCTGTCACCGGTGGCCTGACGTACCGGGAAGCGCATCTCATCTGCGAACTGGTGGCCGAAACCGGGATGCTGGTTGGTATGGATGTGGTCGAAGTCAACTCCATTCTGGATGTGCAGAACCAGACCGCACTGCTGGCGGTTGAATTCATCCTTTCTGTTTTGGGTAAACGCATCTGGAATGAGAACTAAGCGACCTTGCCCGGCGCATCATTTGGAGCTAGAATAGTCGCATGTCAAATATACGCGGACCTATACTAGTCGTCGAAGACATCCCCAATGTGCTGGAGCTGCTCGAGGTGACCCTGCGATTCCAGGGATACGAAGTGATTTCGGCGCGAAACGGGCAGGAAGCGCTGGATATTCTCGAAACAGAAAACCCGGCGCTCATCATTACCGATATCCTGATGCCCAAGCTGGATGGCTTTGCGCTGATGCAACAATTACGCCGTGACTCCAAGACACAGGACATTCCCGTGATCTTCCTCTCCGCAACTTACGTTACTCCAGAAGATCGCACTTTTGCGATGAGCCTGGGGGCCTCGCGCTTCATCGAGAAACCGATCGATACCGAGGATTTCCTGCTGACCATCGCTGAGCTCTTGAGCCAGGAGCAGATTACTATCCCCAGCCCGCTTCCGCAACCGCAGTTCTATTCAGGCTATCGCGACCGTCTGGAAATCAAACTCCAGCACAAAAAGCGTCAGATTGCCCGCATCGAGCGCCTGCTTCCCACTCTTGATCCCGACCAGAAAGAGTCGTTCAAAACCCTGTACGAGCAGGCTCTCCGAGACCGGAATGAGATCCAGGTGGAACTCGCTGCGTTAAAAGATACGATCAGAAATCTCCACATCAACGACCAATGACAACTCCCACACTCACTTACCTCGAACGGCTGGCTCGCCAGGCCGGTCAAATTTTGCGCGCCGGCTACCAGCAGGAGCACCAGGTCGATTACAAGGGCGTCATCGATCTGGTCACCGAAATCGACCGGCAGTCTGAAGACTATCTGCTGGCTGAAATTCGAAGGGACTTCCCCGATCACCACATCCTGGCCGAAGAGAGCGGGGGGACGCGCGGGGGTGGGCAGCAATGGTACATCGATCCGCTGGACGGGACGGTCAATTACGCGCACAACATCCCCATCTTCTCCGTTTCGATAGCCTACGCTTCGAACGGAAGCCTCAGCCTGGCCGCCGTTTACGATCCCATGCGCGACGAAATGTTCACCGCTGAACGCGGAAAAGGCGCACACTTGAACAGACGCCCAATGCAAGTTTCTGACGCAGTCGAACTCCAGAAAAGTCTGCTGGTCACCGGTTTTCCGTACGATGCCTGGAACAGTGAATTCGATAACTTTGAGAACTTCGTCAAATTCGGAAAGCTAAGTCAGGGCGTGCGCCGACTCGGTTCTGCCGCCCTCGACCTGGCCTATGTGGCCGCCGGTCGCTTCGACGGCTTCTGGGAATTGGCTCTCAAGCCCTGGGATGTGGCCGCTGGCAGCTTGATTTGTGAAGAAGCCGGCGCGCGTGTAACTGACGTGTTCGGTAATGCCGATTTCATCTCAACCCCGCAATCCATCCTGGCAACCACGCCAGGCATCCACGCGCGCATGCTGGAAGAGCTGAAACAGAACCATTAACCATTCTTGATAAAATTTCTCACAGCAATCTACAAATCAAACGGGTCTTTCGAAGACGTCTCCCCCATAACATTGATCACCTGTGTGTACTGCAGGCGACCATATAAACAAAATTGGACGAGCGGACAATTACTTGCTTTTGTCTTGCTTTTTGGGTTTATCAGGCTTATTAGGATTGTCTTGATTTGGCGTATCCGGCGCGCCTGGAGTCTGTCCTAAATGCAGGCCAGGTTTATCATTGTTATCAACCGAAGTGTCAGACGTATCTTGAGTGTCAGATGAAGCCTCGGGGGCTATTTCACCCTCGGATACAGACTCAGGAACGGCCGTGCCCGACGGGGGAGTAATCTCTGTCGGCGGTACTTCTAGCGATGGGATTTCCATGACAGGCGCTGGTGAATCGATAGAGGGTGCCTGTGTCATTTCCACAGACACGATGCCATTATCTTGTAACAAATCAATGATCTGGCCACGAAATACGTATGCAGCCGTAAGCATGCCTGCAATGATCCATACCCCGACCACTGCCTGCAGCAAAATTCCCTGGGCAGTAGACATACCACCCAGCGCTCCTGGTCCCCCAGATCCACCGGATAAGCCGCTGCCACCATCTCCTCCCCCCTTGCCACCCAGGCTTGGACCACTAATATTTATTGCGACTACCTGTTTCATAAAGGCAGTTTTTCTGGCTACCTTCATTTCAAGAGGATAATCCGGCGTCTTAGCCTTGAGCCTGGAGAGCAGATTGATGATATCGTTGGGATTAAGAGATCGTTCGAACATCTTAAAATTCCCCATCCAGACGGCTCATTACCTGGCGCAGCTTTTGAATACCACGATTCTGAAGCGCCTTTACAGCGTTCACATTCTTGCCGATTATTTCTGCCGTCTCCTTCAGGGTAAATTCTTCCTGAAATCGCAGAACAATCACATTTCTTTGATCTTCAGTTAGCTCACGCTTCATTGCCATTGAAACTCTCTCAAGTAACATTTTTTCTTCTGCCCGCGATTGAACCGGTTCCATCTCTTGATTTACAGAATCCGCCACCTCAAGTGGTGCGATACGTTGCCGCTCCCGCGCCCCATCTACAACAAGGTGATAGGCGATCTGAAAAAGATAAGACCGTAGATTCTTGTGTGGACCCTCTCCTTCTGCAAATTTGTCAAGCAGGCGTGCAAACACGTCACCAGCAAGCTGATCTGCCTCCTGTGGGCTGACTCCTAGTCGAAGCAGATACTTGTATATAGCTGGCGCATATTCGTCAAAGATCGTTGCGAGCGCAACTTGATCTAGGGAACTGGCAGCCGCTAAAACAGCCGTCTCATCCTGCATAAACCCCGGTTCTTTCGGATTTTATTGACCGTCAACCCCATGACGAAACGGAACGTAGAAAGTTACTAACGATTTTGCAATTTTGTATGACAGGTATCCTGTGATTTTGGTGCCAATCATTACCTTCTTGACCAACATCACCCCTCACGGTAGAATACAACTCCACGCGGGAGTCGCCAAGTGGTAAGGCATCAGCCTTCCAAGCTGACATTCGCGGGTTCGAGTCCCGTCTCCCGCTCCTAACAAGCAGTCAGCCTTCAGCCCGTCCCGGCTCCGCCGTGCGGGCGGGGCAATCAGCCGCTGATGGCTAAGAGCTGAAGGCTGATAGCTTCTAGGGCCCGTGGCGCAGTGGTTAGCGCAGGCGACTCATAATCGCTTGGTCACAGGTTCGAATCCTGTCGGGCCCACTTTACAAAAACGCCTCGAGTTGGGGCGTTTGATGTTTTAATATTCATCTCACTTTTTATTTGGAGTCGCATGAACCCCATCCTCGCCACTGTCCTCACCTTTGCTATCGCGCTGGCCTTCCTGCGTCTGATGGACTACTTCGCGCACCGCGGCTGGATCGAATCGCGTTTGAGCCGCAAGCTGATCCACATCGGCACCGGCCCGATCTTCGTGCTGTGCTGGCTGTTCTTCCCGGATGTGCCCTCCTCACGCTGGCTGGCGGCGCTGGTGCCGTTTGCGATCACCGCCCAGTTCGCGCTGGTGGGATTGGGCATCATGAAAGACGAAGCCTCGGTCCGGGCCATGTCCCGCACGGGCGA
>JBAVJG010000471.1:0-5803 GCA_049687655.1 Anaerolineales bacterium
AGAACACGCCTTCACCTTCGAAGACGTAGGCTACCACTGTGTGTCCTTCCGGGGTGGGCAATGTCCATTCCATATCGGGAGCAAGCTGGACGTCCATGTAAAGAGGCGCGGCGGCGATCTCGGTCACAGGGCCGGACACACTATCCACGGTCCCGGCCACAAGGCGGATCTTGATCCCGTCCTTCTCCACCACCGGGATGGTCTGGTCCGTGACTTCCTGGTAACGCGGTTCGGACATTTTCATGCGCGCGGGCAGGTTGACCCACAATTGGAAGCCGTAGATATTACCTTCCGGCCCACGTTGCGGCATCTCTTCGTGCAGGATGCCGCGCCCGCTGGTCATCCACTGCACGTCGCCAGAACCGATCTTTCCAGCATTGTCCAGGCTGTCGCGGTGACGGACGGAGCCTTCGAGTATGTAAGTGACGGTTTCGATGCCGCGATGAGGGTGCATAGGGAAGCCGCGGATGGGGCCTTCGTTGGGATCGTTGAAAGCAAAGTGGTCGAAGAGCAGGAAGGGATCGTATTCGTTGGAACGGCGCGGCGCGATCGAACGGCGTAAAAGCACACCGGCGCCTTCAATGACGAGTTGGGGTTCGATTAATCGCTCGATTTTACGGAGTTGGTTCATCTTTCACCTCTAATTTTTAATCTCAAATATTATAGAACTTACGCAGTTCGCGAATTGCGTAACTCCTTATGTTAGATAATGTGTGGTTGTCAAATTTTACCAGTTGTGAAAAGCCGGCTAAACATGCGAACGCTGACTTTCCAGTTGTCCTTTCGATTCAGCCTGATCCAGTACGGATAATATGGTATTGACCAGTTCGCGCGCGGCATCCTCGCTCAATTCCACGGCAACTCGCGCGGAGGGGCCTTGTGACTCGTTGACGAAGTCAATGTTGAGAGCGTGTTCGTACGGCGCGTTGAAGGGGTGGTCGTAGGAGACGTTGGCTCCTTCCAGTTTGAACCAACCGTCTCTCCCTTTACCGCTGCCCTCGATTTTTACTTTTTCCACGATCATGGTGCACATTTTTATCTCCTATGAACTCGCAAGGTGCTAAATTCAGTAAATCACCCCTGTTTTCGGGCTTGCCTTAGTAATTCTGTGATTTACTGAAATTCTTTTCCAAAAAAGCAAAGACCTTTTGCCAGCCGTCCATAGCCTGTTCCTGGCGGTAGGCGGCATAGATGTAGTAGAAGAATCCATGTCCGGCGCCGTCATATCTGTGGAATTCATAGTCCTTGCCATGTTTCTTCAGTTCGGCTTCGTGTTGATCAACCTGCTCGGGGGTAGGGTTTCTGTCGTCATTTCCGAAAATCCCAAGGATGGGGCAGGGCAGGTCTTTGGTGTAATCGATCGGAGCGACCGGGAATTTACCGTTCAGTTCGTCGGGAGGCATGACCACGCGTCCGCCCCAGCAGTCCACGATAGCGTCGAAGCCCGGAACGCGGCAGGCGGCCAGATACGCATGCCGGCCGCCTGAGCATGTGCCAAAGATGCCAACCCTGCCATTGACATATGGCAGCGAACGCAGGAAGTGCATCGCGCCGGCCAGATCACCTACGGCCTGGTCATCCGGAATGCCGCCTTCCGCGCGGACCTTGGCGGCTACATCTTCTGGCGTGCCATGTCCGTTGCGGAAATAAAGATTTGGCGTGAGGGTGACGTATCCATGCAGGGCGAACTTGAACGTAGTTTCGCGATACCATTGGTCCCAGCCGGGCATGTGATGTGCCAGGACCATCGTAGGAAAAGGTCCCGCTCCGAGTGGGCGGGCAAAATAGGCGTTGATCAGGTCTCCATTCGCGCCTGTCATCGTGACGGTCTCCGCGATCAGGCCTTCATACATATCCGTTGTGTACACCGGTAAGCTCCTTTCTGGAATGGTTGGAAATATAAAGTGAATGTGTTTTATTCACGAAGATCAGAAATTTTTTCAATAATCATTGCGATACTTCGATTGTAATCCAGCGTTTCGTTTGTAATGTCTATTTCCAGGGTTTGTCGGGACGGGAGGCTGGCCAGCCACTCATCCAAGAAGGACTCGAACAGCGCAGTATCTTCTACCGAAGCGATGTTGATCCGTTCGCGCCCGGACAATCTATCTGCTACCGTTATCTCATCCACCTGCAAGCGGACGATCAGTTCCGGTAAGGGCATCCACTCGCGCAGGGTTTCGTACAACCGTCGGCACAGGTCGAACTCGGGGTCAGTCAGCAGGCCGCGGCTGCGGAAGAGCCGCGTGAAGCCATGGTAGTCCAGATCCAGGCCACCGTCGATTAAACCAATTTGCGGAGCGGCTCGAAGCATCCGTTCCTGTCCGGCGCGCAGCAGGAAATAATCGATTTGGTTGGCGAGGCCGTAATGCGCGTCTTCCCTGAAGAGCGCCTGAAAGGGACGCTCGTCATGCTGCTCAAGTGCGGTTGCATAATCCCCTTGTTTTGCCAGCGCGCGGACCAGGGCGGTCTTGCCCACGCCGCTGGGACCGATGATTGTGATGAGTCTTCCCATGAACATATTCTACTTCGGGAACTTTTTTAGTGTGGTAATCATCTTTAACTTATGTCATTCTGAACAACCGTAGGCCGTTCGCCGCGAGCGACGAAGATGCTACGCGAAGACGGGGGAGTGGAGAATCCCCGCACTAAGCGCAGAAGACCCTTCGTTTCACTCAGGGTGACATAGTTTCACGATTTATTGAACAAGGAGTTCTAGCATGTCTACAAAAAAGTTCTTTCAACTATTGGTTCTCATTTCCGTACTGGTGGCGTCCTTTGCAACCACGACCGCCGCGTCGGCTGCGTATTATTGCGGCGCGAGCGTGACCGTTGTGAGTGGTGACACTCTGCGGGTGATCGCTGACCGATGCGGGACGACCGTCTATGCCCTGCGGCGTGCCAACCCCGAAATTGGCAGCGGCGACCTGATCTACCCAAACCAGGTGCTGCTGCTGCCCGGCGCGATCCTGTATGGCAACAATGGCTATAACACCTACATCGTCATGCGCGGCGACACACTCAAGTCACTGGCGTACCGCTTCGGCACCTCGATAGATGTGCTCGTCAGCCTGAACGCGGAGATTACCAACATCAATGTGATCTATGAAGGCCAACGTATGGTGGTACCTTCTGGCAGCGGTGTACCTACAACCCCGCCACCCGCTTCCGGACAAGTCTACACTGTCCAACGAAGCGACACGCTGCGTAAGATCGCCGACCGTTTGAACACCACCGTGGATGTCATCCTGAATGTCAACCCACAAATCGGCAACCCGAACCTGATCTACGTTGGACAGGTCATCAACCTCCCGGCCGGGCTTTCGACTTATGTCGTCCAGAAGGGTGATACGCTAAGAATTATCGCCTCCCGCTATGGGACTTCGGTGGAAAGCCTGCTGGCGCTGAACCCGCAAATCAAGAATGCGAATCTGATCTATGTTGGGCAGGTGATCCGGTTGTGGTAAAAGTTAAGGATAAACAAAAAGGAGACGCGACCAACGCGTCTCCTTTTTGTTTATGATGACATACAGGGCGGTGAGTTTGTCTTGAGATTTCATTTTTAGGACTTACGCAGTTCATACGACAAAATGACCGGGTCAAGCATTTCGGGATAGCCATCCGATTTATAAGCGAGGAGATAACCTTGGTAGGAATTCACCGAAAATGGCCAGGGCTGCGCACTGATGACGCCATTCTCTACGTGGTATTTGACAGCAATTTCCGTATCTTGCCCATTACGCGGATAAATCGATATCTCGCCCGAAGCGGGCATGTCGAAGCATAAGCTAAAGGACAGGCTGTCACACAGGTCCGTGATGCGGTCTATTCGGTCGAAGAGTTCCTTGGAAAGATTATGCTTTTCAAGATGTTCGTCAATGGCTTTTGAGAATTCTTTGGTTAACGCTTTCCGTCCTGGGGAATCATCGTGGCCTGCCAGCCGCCGGAAGTGGTATTTTACGATGCTATCCGCAACCACATCTGTACAAGGCATATTAAAGGTTCGTCGCGCAATCGGGAACCATTCCGATTCGTCCATCCCGCCGATGGGGTGGTTGTCCAGATAACCATAGCCGCGGTCGTGGGTGCCCATGCCTGCAATCATTGACTCCCGTTCGATGGGCGGGGAGTCGAACTTGTCATTGCCCCACAACATGGCCAGGGTACCAACTAGTTTGAGATGTTCGGATTGTGGGGTTACGATCGGCCTGCGTTTGGATATGAACATAGGGGGAGTCTCCTTTTTAGAGCCGATAAATGGGATACAACCTGCAATGATACTCGTTTCGCTACTCATTCTTCTATATAAGATCGTTCCGTAATTCAAATTCACCAGAGATAAACGGAGTTGAACTGGGATTATCTCAATGAACGTGATGTGGTCGGAGTCATTCCCACGGAAAGATGAAAATTGACCCGTTTATCGAACCAATTAACGTTTATCTCTGTTCACATGTTCCCGTTAGGGTATCCTCGGTTAGACTATCGAGTTTCCGAACCCTTTCCTGTATAGAAACCGTATTTTGGAAGCTGCGATGGTTCTACGCGACGCATGCGCTCGCTGGCAGGGCTGACGAGATAGGCGCCTCCGTTGCGGTGCAGCAGAGGGAAGCGTTTTCTTTTTGAAATGTAATGAGCACGCAGCCGTTCGGAGTGATAGGTGTAGTTATCGAAAACCTCGTCGAAGAGAGCCAGCAGACGGTCGAATGTCTGTAGGAAATCAGCGTGGTATGCATCCGTGACCTGTGACAGGTTGCTGATGACCCAGCAGACGGATTCAAATTCCCACTCGACGGCGAGACCCAGGATGCGACTATCAGAACTGATGTAGGGAAAGAAAGGGAAGGCGCGGCAACTTAATAGGCGGTTTGGGCGTTGACAAAGGCTTGGGCCGAGGCAAGCAAGCGGAATCATGCCAGAAGGTAGATTCTCGTCTACGACAGGGCTGGCAGGTTCGGGGTCAGGCGCAGAGGCGCACTCATCCCCTCGATAGCGGTGCCAGAGGTCGGTGGTCCCGCTCAGATAGTCCCATTCGCTGGTATAGGCTGCCGGGACGGCGTGACAGATATCGCAGCAGAAGGGCTTGCCGGAAGGGTTGTGCGGGGCGCATTTTTTTCCGCAGTCGAGCGCGGCAATGGGAGAGTCGAAGGTATCGTAGAGAGTGCGGAGATCTTCTGCGGTTAGGTCAGCAGGGGTACGCAGGATGCGGTGGGACATAGGGAGATTATAGCGCGGATGTGTAATCGGTTGGAATGAAGCATAGGAACTGGTATTGCTATGCTTTGTGAAGGGTAGTCCTGGAAAACTTCGGGTCGATGTGTCAAGAAGTTGCCGTTATTGAATGTATATATTTTGCACAGGTTTAAATTAGAGTATTATTAAATATCTTTTCAAAACATTGACAAAATATAGAAAATGGATATAATCACTCCATATTGATAGATAAAACCAAAATTCAGGAGTGTAAAATGAAAAAGTTCAAAGTTATGTCCTTCTTGTCCGTTTTGCTGGTGACAGTCTTCGCCCTGGGCGCGTTTGCCCCTTCAGCCCAGGCAGCCCCCAAAGGCGACACGATCGTGGATGTGGCCCTGGCTGCTAACGCGCAAAGCGGTGAATTCTCGATCCTGATCCAGGCCTTGCTGGCTGCCGATCCGGCTGTTATCAATTCCTTGAGCGGAAACGGTCAATTCACCGTCTTCGCCCCGACTGATGCGGCATTCGTTTCTCTGTTAGGTGAGCTTGGCCTGACTGCTGACCAACTGTTGAGCAACCAGGATTTGGTGACACAGGTCTTGCTCTATCA
>JBAVJG010000472.1:0-2629 GCA_049687655.1 Anaerolineales bacterium
GTACCTGTATTACGGTGCTCCAAACTTTGTTAACAACACAATTACTGGAAACTCGGTTGAAAACGACAGTGGCGTCTATTCCATCAAAGAAGGTGGTGGTATCTACACCTACAATTCCAATCCCACCTTCGTCAATACCATTCTGTGGAACAATGCCCCTCAAGAACTGTTTGCCGCGGATTACGGCTATACCAGTACCTACACCATCGCTTATTCAGATATTCAAGGTGGGCAGGCTGGTATCGTCACGAACAACAGCGTCAATGTCAACTGGGAAGCCGGGAATATTGATAGCGGCCCACTGTTCAATAACGACTTTACCCTGCAGGAGAATTCCCCCGCGGTAGACGCTGGTACGGCCTACTTCGAGTGGAACGGTAACGTGCTTGTAGATTTGAGTTCATCAGAATACAACAGCACCGCACCCGACATGGGCGCTTTTGAAAGCCCGTACACTGGCAGCGGAGGCGGAAGCAACCAGGCTCCTGTTGCAGTTGCATCGGCCAATCCTGAAAGTGGAAATGCACCACTGACCGTCCAGTTCAACTCTGACGGTTCATACGATTCCGATGGCACGATCACAGCCTTCGCCTGGGACTTCGGCGATGGCAGCACTTCCAATGAAGCCAACCCGTCACACACCTTTGCCGATGCCGGGACTTATAATGCGGTTCTGATCGTAACTGATGACCAAGGGGCTACCGGTAATGCGACGGTCACGATTAACGTGTCGCAAGTCAGTCAGGACGAACTGCATGTCCAGGCGCAAAGTGTCTCACGCGAGCAATTGAACAAACGCTTCTGGCAGGGTGTGGATACTATCCTGATCACCGACCAGAACAACCAGCCTGTTGCTGGCGTCACTGTGACTGTAAATTATTCCGGTCCCAATAGTGGACAGACCAGCGGCGTCACTGGCTCGGACGGCACCGTCACCCTGTACACCGACCGTGATCGCAGACCACAAAGCTCGTGGTGCTTCGAGGTTATAGATCTTGTGAAATCTGGTTACAGTTACAATGCCAGTGCGAATGTAGTCACGCTCCAGTGTGAGTAAGCATTCACTCTAGCTCCAGTTCGTTGCTGGAAACTGGATTACTCCGGGCGGGGCCTAACGGGCCTCGCCCGATTTTTGTTACCGAACAATCCCGGTTCAGTGTAAACTTGGGGAATGACAACCAGAACTGAAATCAAAAACGCGATAAAAGCCCAATTTCCTGCGCACGGTTGGCTCGGATTGGTTTTAGCCATTACCTTCTGGATTCTCAACTGGACACTGCCCGGAACCCGCACGCATTGGGGTTTCTTCCCGATGTGGTTGGGGTATTGTCTCACCATCGATGGGATGGTTTTCCGGCGCAAAGGCACTTCCCTGCTGACGCGTAGCTGGCGCAAATATATAGGCCTGTTCCTGGTCTCTGCACCGGTGTGGTGGCTGTTCGAATTGCTCAATCTGCGCACCCAAAACTGGACCTATCCCGGTGCTGAAAACTTCACACCCCTACAATACATCTTCTGGACGACGCTCAGCTTCACGACCGTTATCCCGGCCGTATTCGGGAGCGCGGAATTTTTTGCCAGCTTTGACTTCATCAAACGCCTCAAACCGGGACCCGTGGTTGCCACCGATAAACGGACCACATCTGCCTTCTTCATCCTTGGCTGGGTCATGTTAGCGCTGATGCTGGTCTGGCCAAAGATATTCTTCCCATTTATCTGGCTTTCGCTCTATTTCATTCTGGAGCCCGTTAATGTCTGGTTAGGCAATCGCTCGCTTGGGGACTGGACGAAAAATGGAGACTGGCGTCCGGTCATATCGCTCTGGCTGGGCGTCCTATTGACCGCCTTTTTCTGGGAGATGTGGAATTACTTCTCGTACCCCAAGTGGATCTACCATGTCCCCTGGGGCGACTGGTTGCACATCTTCGAAATGCCGGCCCTTGGTTATGGCGGCTACCTGCCCTTCGCACTTGAACTGTACGCCATTTATCATCTGGTCCTTGGATTCTTTGGGGACAAAACCAGCGATTATGTTAGAGTTATGCCTGAGTGATTTTGTTCGTGTATGATTGTTATCCGGCCAATTTACCGATAAAAGGAGCATTAGAATGAAATCTCAAAACAATGGAAATATAATATTCCGTAGCGTGTTTACAGGCATCGCAATTGCAGTTTTGTATTTGCTGATTGGCACAGTTCTGGATTACATCGTGACACAGGTTCTATCTCAATTTATCCTTGCAAATTGCTCAGAAGATTGTTACTTCCGGTATTTCAATACTATCTTTGTTGTCGTTTCACTGTTAAGCATCGCAGGCGGCTTCCGCAGCGGGATTCGAATGTACAGGCGATTATCTGAAAAGGGGTAAAGAATTGAGTTAAGAACCATGAATAAAGACATCTTTATCTCCTATTCCCGGCGCGATCAGGAGTTTGTCATGCGCAGGGCTGGTGACCTGGACAAACAGGTGGCCGGGGTGTGGTTCGATCAGTCCACGATCCAGGTGGGGCAAAAATGGCATGATGAGATCATAGACGGCATCCGCGAATGCAAGGCTTTTATCCTGGTCTTGTCACCGGATGCGGCGGAATCTCGTTACGTTCGCGAGGAGGTAAACAAAGCCCTGGA
>JBAVJG010000473.1:0-2629 GCA_049687655.1 Anaerolineales bacterium
TGGTTAATACACGCTGGTACAACGCAACCTTCGAACCCGTAGCCTGGTGGAGCAAATTCGACATGGCCCGCCCGATAGACCAGACCACCGACCGCGATGGACGGGCGCACTTCTATGCTGCGCCACGGGGGTATGCGGTCTATGCATTGAAATAGGGGTATCATCCCAAAAACTTGGGGTAGAAGAAAAAAGGAAGAGCGAGTAAACTTCGAGCCATGCTAGAAGATATCGAACTGAACGCCATCCAAGATGAAAATGCCCGGCAATTGATCCGGCGGCTGTTGAATCTGATCGAGAAGTTATCAGCAGATTTGCGAGATGCGCAGGCGGAAAACCAAGCCTTACGAGACGAGATCAACCACCTGAAAGGGGAACAGGGCAAGCCGAAGGTCAAGGCGAACAAGCGACCGGATGCAAGCAGCAAGCATTCATCGGAAAAAGAGCGCAAGAAAAGTCGAGCGCGGCACAAGGCGAAGAAGAAAGCTGAGCTCAAGATCGACCGAGAAGAAGTGGTGCAGGTCAAGCCAGAAACATTGCCAGCGGATGCCAGGTTCAAAGGGTACGAAGAGGTGGTAGTGCAGGACATTTTGGTAAAGACCGACAATGTGCGTTTTCGGAAAGAGAAATATTATTCTGCATCCAAGGGCAAGACCTATCTGGCAAAACTTCCACGAGGCTATGAAGGGCAATTTGGGCCTGGGGTGAAAGCGCTCATCCCGGCGTTGTATTTTGGGATGGGGAGCAGTGAGCCGAAAATTCTGGAGTTCTTTGCGAATGTTGGCGTGCAGATCTCCAAAGGCCAGTTGTCCAACCTGCTGATCGAAAACCAAGATAAGTTTCATGCCGAAAGTGATGCGGTGTACGAAAGCGGGTTGCGCAGTTCGGTCTGGCAGCACAGCGACGATACGTTGACGCGGGTGAACGGGGAAAACCAACATTGTCATGTGGTCTGCAATCCGGTGTACAGTGCGTACCGTACACAGCCACATAAAAACCGTTTGAGTGTGCTGGACGTGCTGCGCAACGGACGACCACGCCGGTTTCGCTTGAACCAAGATGCGCTGGTGCTTCTGGAAAATGTGCAACTCTCACAGAAGACACGTCAGAGTTTGCAAGCCTGTAGCAGTGAGCAGGAGATGGACGAAGCAGATTTCGAAAAACAGCTGACATGGATGTTGCCCAGGCTGGGCAAACAGCAGCGCAAAGAGATCACCGACGCGGCCGCCATCGCCGCCTATTGGGCTGAAGAGAAATGGCCGGTGGTCGATATCTTGCTGTGCGATGATGCCCCCCAATTCAACAAGCTGACCCGCTGGATGATGCTGTGTTGGGTGCATGAAGGGCGTCCTTACAAGAAACTGCACCCGGTGGTGTCGCTGCATCGGCAACTGCTGGATGACTTCCTGAAACGTTTCTGGTACTACTACCACGAACTCCTGGCTTATAAACAAAAACCCAGTGAAACAGAACGTATCCGGTTGGAAGCTGTTTTTGACGATTTGTTCGCCACGCAAACTGGATATGTAAACTTGGATGAACGAATTGCGAAGACGAGAGCGAAGAAGGCTGCCTTGCTGTTGGTTTTGAAGCACCCCGGGCTACCCTTGCATAACAACCCAGCCGAATTAGGAGTGAGACGCAGAGTGCGCAAGAGAGATGTCAGTTTCGGCCCGCGCACAGAAAAGGGTAGGCGGGCATGGGATACCTTTATGACCCTGGCTGAGACTGCCAGGAAGTTGGGTGTGAGTTTCTATGCCTATTTGCGTGACCGCATCACCGGCGAAGACGCTATTCCACCTTTGGCGGAGTTGGTGACACAAGCTGCTTCTCAACTCGGCCTACAACAACTTCGCCCTGCCCCTAAATCTGGGAGCCTCCACGCTAAATCCCAGAGAGCCCAATTATTTACACAGTGGAGATTGTCTAATGACTGAGACCTCGCTTCTTGATCGAGATGATTCTGTCTTAATCGCCATCGACATCCAACCCCCTTCGTGAAGAAAGAATCCGAAGATGGAAGCAAAGCACTCTTGCAGCGGATGTGCTGGGTGATCAAAGTGGTCAACTGGTTGAACGCGCGGCTGATCTTTGCGGCTGATGGTTTGATTCCCGGTTGAATCAAATGGGTAGGATTGCGCGGTCTTGTGATACTGCACTTATTCTTTTATTTTTCTTTGATAATATTCAATGAGTAATTGGGGGTGGTCTTCTATTTTTGGGTTGTCTCCGCTGTAGAATTCCAGATAGCCTGTTAACGGAGGAATATTGTTTCCTGTGTTAAATCGCAGGCGTAATTGGATTGAGTCAGCCTGTGCTATGTATGGAAAAGCCACACTGTCCAACCAGGCCAGATATTGCTCTCCCAGGGGTTTGTTCTCAATGATACCTGCCGCCTCTATGCCAGCCGAGGCCTGGAAATCGGATTTTTGTAACCCCTTAATAGTGAATGGCCCGAAAGACCCGAAGGCGCCGGAATGAATGTCGACAAGGATATTTGGTTGAACAGTAAATGGATTTGTTCCTATTATGCCCTTCTTTTTGATCAGCAGTAAGACTTTTGAAATAAAGATATCATCAGGCAAAGAGGAGACATCAAAGTGCAGGATGGTGCGATATTGGCGATTGCTTG
>JBAVJG010000474.1:0-3145 GCA_049687655.1 Anaerolineales bacterium
GCCAAAGCAATCTCCACCTAAACGGGAAAATTCTGCTCTCAGGAGATTGCTTCGCTCGCTGAAGAACGCTCGCTCGCAATGACACCGTTATTTTTGGTATGTTTTTTTCAAATGCGATTGCCCTAGAGTTATGTGATGTACTTGAATTTTCGGTAACTTTTCGCGAACTGCGTAAGTCCTACCAGTATTGGACAATGCAGAAATTTACCCCAAAATTAATTTTCTGTTGGATTTATTCCAGGGATAGTGAACCTGTCACCCGTCCACGTCCGGTTCGCTTGGCATGATATACGCGTCGATCTGCGGCTTCCAGCAACACTCCAGTGTTATCCCCATCGGCTGGAAAATAAGCGACACCAGCGCTAAATGTAATATTCAAGGGCGGATCGCCAGGGATTTCCATAGTTTTGACATCATCCAGCAAATGTTGGACCAGTGCGGGACCACGCGACTGGTCGACCCCTTGCAGGATCAGGACAAATTCATCGCCCCCAAAGCGGAATAACAGGTCTGTTGTGCGCAAATTCGTTTTGACCCGCTCAACGAAGGCGATCAAAACTTCATCACCGCGCGTATGTCCGTAAGTATCGTTGACTTGTTTGAAATGATCGATATCGAGAAAAACCAGCGAAAGATTATATTGGTACAGACGCGCACGTTCCATTTCTTCTTGCAGCCGAACATCAAAAGCCTGACGGGAAAGCACCCCGGTCAAATGGTCATAAAGTCCGGCGCTATAATCGGCAGGTCGTACTTCACGCAGGCGCGAACTGAGCAGGCGCATGATCTCAACACCAAAGCCAGGGATAAGCGCCAACAGTTCCTGGAATTTTTCTTTGCTCAAATATTTCAAATGGGTAGGAACAATGGCCGCCACACTTGCAGTGCGCCGGACATTTTCTAGCAAAGCGATTTCGCCTACAACCTGTCCCGGGTAGCGGAACGTCAATAAGCGTGGTTCGTCCAGCCTGCCCTGTAAAACAACCAGCAACCCCGCTCCGATCCAGTACATGCCATCTCCGGCATCGTCCTGCCTGAACAGGATTTCACCAGCTTGAAGTTCCACGTCACTGCCCGAGGCTTCCAGAAATTCTTTAAGAGAATCGGCCTGAGGTGTCATTTCAGTTTGCTTTGAGCGCACAGGAAGATCATCGTAAATAGTCTGCAATCTCACGAGTATTTTTGGAAGGAGCAATCGCGTAGCTGTCATGGGTGTCTGTGATTCTAGCATAGCCAGAATAAAAAAACCTCCAGCATCAGAACTGGAGGCAGATCAGCATTACTTCTTCACCCAACCCAGGCCGATCCGACCTCGTTCGGGCTCGATCTTCATGATCTCAATGTCGATGATGTCACCGACTTTTAGCACTGTGCCAAATGGGATTTGAGACTTATGAAGCAGTCCATCCTGCTTGACGCCGATATCGACAAAAGCTCCGAAATCGACTACATTGCGCACGGTTCCTTTCAAGCTCATGCCTGTTACCAGGTCCTCCATCTTTAACACGTCCGAACGCAGGATGGGCGGGGGCGCCTCTTCGCGCGGGTCACGCCCCGGGCGGACGAGCTGCTCGAGGATGTCTTTTAAGGTCGGGAGGCCGCAGCCCAATTCGTCGGCAAGTTTTTCGGGCGGGGTTTTGGTGATCAGCGCTTCGAGGGCGGGAATCCGGTCTCTGATGGCGGAGGCAGGCGAAAGTCCGGCCTGAGCGAGGACGGCTTCGGCAATCGCGTAGGATTCCGGGTGAATGGCGGAAGCATCCAACGGGTTGACCCCATTCCGAATCCGCATGAATCCCGCGCTTTGTTCGTAAGCTTTGGGACCCAGGCCGGAGACATCCCGAAGTCCATCACGCGATTTGAAGGCGCCGTTGATATCGCGATAGGCAACGATACTGGAGGCCAGCTTGGGTCCTACGCCCGCCACATGGGTGAGCAGGGCTGGGCTGGCCGTGTTAACATCCACGCCCACATGGTTGACAACCGATTCAACCACGCCATCGAGAGTATGGCTGAGGGCAGATTGATCGACATCGTGCTGGTACATGCCAACACCAATAGACCTGGGGTCGATCTTGACCAGTTCGGCCAGCGGGTCTTGGGCACGGCGGGCAATGGAAACCGCACCGCGGATGGATACGTCGAGATCGGGAAATTCGGCGCGCGCCAGCGGCGAGGCGCTATAAACAGATGCGCCGGCTTCGTTGACGATGAGATATTTGGTGCCTTCGAATTTGTCGCGGGTCAACTCGGCCACCAACTGTTCGGTCTCACGCGAAGCGGTGCCATTGCCGATGGTGATGAGCGTGACGTGATGGCGGTTGATCATCTCTTCGAGCAGCGCGATGGCTTCGTTCCACTTCTTTTGCGGCGGGTGCGGATAGATAGTGCCGGTATCGAGCAGCTTGCCAGTAGCATCAACCACGGCAACCTTCGAGCCGGTGCGGAAACCAGGATCGATGCCCAGCACGGTTTGCCCGGCCAGCGGCGGCTGACCGAGCAGGGCGCGCAGGTTGGTGGCAAAAACCTGGATAGCGTGATTGTCGGATTTTTCGCTCAGTTCGCGGCGCACATCACGCTCGATGGACGGTAGTAACAGGCGCTCGGCGGAATCCTGAATGGCTTCCTCAAGTTGGTCAGCGAAGGGACTAATGATGTCTTCCTCAAATTCGCTCTGGATGGGGTCAAGCCAGTCGCGCTCAGCGATGTGAACGCGTACCTTCAACACGCCTTCTTTTTCGCCGCGCGCAATTGCCAGCACCTGATGCGGCTGCAAGCGGTCGACGCGGCCCTTGAATTCGTAGTAACTTTCGTACACACGCTTCTCATCTACGGCATCTTCCACCTTTTCAGCGGTCAGGGTGGCGAACTTGAGCGCTTTCTCGCGCGTGACGGAACGCACGTTGGCGTTGTCGCTGATGGTTTCGGCCACAATGTCGCGCGCACCTTGCAGGGCATCTTCCACGGTGGGGACATCTTCCGTGATGAATTGCGCGGCGGCCTCTTCGGGTGAACCGTCCAGCGATTGTGACAGGATAAGCTCGGCCAGCGGCTCCAGTCCGCGCTCGCGGGCGACCATGGCGCGTGTGCGGCGCTTGGGCTTGTAGGGCGCGTACAGATCTTCGAGCGCAGTCATGTTCTCCGCGGC
>JBAVJG010000475.1:0-16156 GCA_049687655.1 Anaerolineales bacterium
CATCGTGTTTCATTTCATGTTCTTGCATCTCATGATCGGCGTGCGAGACATCTTCGTCGTGTTGATTTTGCATTTCTCCCATAGAAAGAAATCTAGTTTTCGATTACCCAGTTAGCAATCTCGTCATCTGGCAGACGGCGCATGCTGAGGCTGACTCGTTCCTGTTCCTTATCGATTTCGATGATCCTGACCAAGATTTCATCCCCCGGATTCAGGACTTTCGTCGGGTCGCGCGAAACCCCTGGAAGTAGCTCGCTCACATGCAGCAGCCCGGTGATTTCATCCGTCAGTTTGACAAATGCGCCGAAATCACGCACGGAAACAACCTCTCCTTCGATGATGTCGCCATCGCTATATTCCTGGGTAAAATCATCCCACGGTCCGGGAAGCAAGGCTCGTCGGTCCAGGCTGACGCGCTCACGCTCGATATCCACATCCTTGATCAGCACTTCAACCTCTTCACCAGGTCGAAGCACATCGGATGGATGTTCAAAATCTTCCCAGGAAAGCCGGGAACGGTGAATCAGCCCATCCACCCCATCCAGATTGACGAATACGCCAAAATCGACCACGTTTGATACGGTGCCGGTGATCCGTTCACCTGCCTCTAATTCCTGAAGGCGCTCTTCCCGACGGTTGCTTTCCGCTGCCTTACCCGAAAGGATAAGGCGTTTTCTAGGTTGATTAACTTCAATGACTTTTGCCTGCACCGAATCACTAATCATTTTTGCTTTTAGATTTTGTCTATCACTCTTGGTCAGGCCGCGTGGCAGATCCGGAACCATTGAGTTGGGTACAAACCCGTCGAGCCTGCCAAATCCCACCAGCAGACCGCCCTTGTTGTAGCCTATGATCTTAAGTTCTTGAATTTCACCGCTCTCGAGGAATGCACGGGCGCGTTCCCAATCCCGCTGTTCCAGTCCCCTCTCAATAGAAACCAGTAGTTCGTCGTCATAGCTGGATGTATTGGTTATGAAGACCGGTAGTTGATCCCCGATAGATAAATCCTCAAACAGCGTTTCATCCAGATTGGCAAGCTCCCTGGCCGGGACAACAGCATCCCGCTTGGCGCCGACATCCAGTAGAACGGTATCTTCAGTCAATTCAAGAACTTCTCCCTGGACAATCTGACCACGATTAGGACGGATGCTTTCATAGTCCTCGAGTAATTCTTCGAAGTTGTTATTCTGATCATTGATTTTCGTTTTTGTATTTATAGCTTCATCTCCTTTTTAACTAATTTTTTTTATATGAATAGTAATCGATGACTATGCAGCCACCGTTTCTTGCTTTTGTTTTCCTTTTTTGCGGCTCTCTTTAAGGTAATGTTCTAACATCTCGTGGGCTTCATCTACTTCAATACCTTTGCTCAAAGACCATTCTTGCAGGAAGCGCTTGACGATGGTATTGAACGCATCCTGCTCGGTAGCGTTCAGGCCTTTCTTGAACTGACGGGCATTCAGATCGCGCACAAGTTTCAGATCCGTGTTCAAGTCGCCGTCGAGGCTGACTTGCCGGATGCGCTTGCGTCGTGTCTGGAAATTCGAGGCCATTTTTTTTGGAGCTCTCTTTAAGGCATTCAGGGCACGCTGAATCAGCTTCGGACCGGCGATTGGGCGCACACGTTCATTATCATCGGCATTATCGAGTGGCAGCCAGAATACACCATCATTAGTACGAACGTGGTAACACATTTTCATGGTTCCACCAATAGGTCTCTCCTCAATTTTCTTGACCTGGCCAACGCCATAAATCAAATGGACAACCCAATCACCTACTTTGTAAGTTTGTTCTTGTTCGCTCATAATCCTCCTGTTCATTAATTCTTTAATTTTCGATCAATCTACCACGAAACAACTATCCCGCTGTTTCTGAACGTTGACACTCCATGCACAGTTCTGCTGCAGGAAGCGCCTCAAGGCGTTCTTGCAAGATGGTATTTCCGCAGTTGGTGCATTGACCGTATGTGCCCTTACCTATTCGTTTCAATGCTTGCCGGGTCTCATCCAGTTGTTCCTCCAACTGCTCCAGCATAGAGAGGCGGCGAGCGCGATAGGAGTAATCACTGGCCAGATCTGAACGATCCGGGTTTGCCATGGAATTCGGGGCTGCCTTTTCTCTTTCTTCCTCGACTCGGGCGTTCAATTCTTTTTGTTGTAATTTGAGCCTTTTCCCCATTGCGTCGAGATCAATTTGACTCTCCATGTCCATGTTCCTTTCTAAATTTCTTCTATCGATACGTACTGCTCATCTTTTTTGTCCTGGATGGCTTGCTCATACACCTCTACCATTTTTTTTGCCTGATTTTTCGCATCAAAGTTTTTTGCCTTTTTCTGAGCATTTTTACTGAATATTCGCATTTTTTTAGGAGATTCGATCAACTGACTGATAGAAGCAGCCAACGCGTCCGCGTCGTTGGGGACCAGGAAACCTTGTTTGCCATCTTCGACGATATCGCGTGTCCCGCTGGCGTCCACTGCCACCACGGGTAATCCGGCGGCCATGGCTTCCATGGTAGCCAATCCCTGAGTTTCGGTAACCGAAGCGAACCCGAATATATCTGCCGCTTTCAGGTGGACCGCCACTTCAGAAAAGGGTATTGCGCCGGTAAAAGTGACGCGTTCAGCGATTCCCAGTTCAGCAGCCAGGTCTTGCAGCGTATCCTTGTCCGAGCCGTCCCCAATGAGCACTACCCGCAAGTCAGGATGTTTTTCATAAGCTTTTGCGGCAGCATGAAGGAACGTTTGCCAATTCTTTTCCGGGGCAAGTCTGCCTGTTGAAATTAACACGATGTCATCCTGCCAACCCTTGCTGGAGCGAAGCACCTCTCCATCAGCTTGTCGATAAGGTGTCAGGTCTATTCCGGTGGGGATGACTGTATAGTGATCCTTTAATCCATATTTACTGATAAGTATGTCTTCCATGCTTTTAGATGGGATGACAACATGCTGGCACTTACGCATAAAATCCCCAAGCCAGGTGTCAACCGTTTCCTTCAAGAATTCCTGAATTGCATCCTGGGGTAATGGCACGTAATGAGTATATTCCCTATATTGCGTGTGAAAGGTGAAGACCAATGGCAAGTTTAGTTCTTCGGCTTTATTGGCAGCTGCCTGCCCCAGCAAGACCGGATGATGGGTATGAATTACATCCAGCATTAAAGAAGGAAGCAGTTGATCCACGAACGGCGATACGGGAATCACAGCCGGGATATCCATCTGTATTGGCAAAGTTAAGCTGGGGTAACGGAAGATGAAAGGCACTTTGTCATCAATGTCTTTATCTTCTTGCGCGAAGATAAAGACATTGTGCCCTTGTTTGGTTAGCTCATTGCGAAACGATTCAATTGAGCGGACCACGCCATTTATTACCGGCAAATAGTAATTGGTGAAAAAAGCGATATTCAACTACATCTACTCCGTAATCTGGTTTAGTAACGACAGGATACTTGTCTCTGCCTGTAGTTTGGTCTCAAGGATATTGTAGGCGTGTATGATCATGCCTGCATTCCAAGTGAGAGGCGATTCAGATTTATACCAGATGCTTTTTAGCGGCTTGCCATCTGGACCATGCACCTCGTTCACTTGACGGTCTCTGACAATCACTTCGGCGATACGCGACATTATTTCTTGCGCTTGATCCAGGTGGTCGCTGTTTGCCAGTGCGATTACATGCCAGGCCCCAATCCATAACCAGGATGCCTCCGTATGATAATTTGCCAGCCCACCCAGGAGGTTTTCGATTGCAATCAGGTTTGGTGGATAAGATGGATATGCCACCCGTGTTGGAACTGGTTCAGCCATCCCCGCTTCATCCATCACCTTCAGGATGCTTTCTGTTTGCTCGGGAAATGATAGTCCCCAGGCAATCGCCAGCAGGTTCCCTGCGCTGCTTAATTGCTCCAGGTTGTGGCTGGTGACAAAGTAGCCCAGATCCGGACGCCAGAATACTTCTTGAATGGCACGTGAAACAGCTTCGGCTTCTGACACATAAACGACTGCTTCATCTGTCTTGTTGAGACTGGCAGCAGCCAATGCCATTTCCGATAAGGCTTTCCAGTAAATGACATTTGTGTATAGAACGTTACCTCGCCGGGCAACGGAATCGGCCCAATCGGCGTAGGCACCCTGGCTCAAAAGTGTGCTATCAACATTGTGATTGTTATTTTTCAGCCATTGCATCGCTAAATCAAGTTGCTCCCAATGATTCTGAAGAAAGGATGTGTCTTCTACCTGTTGCGCATATGTCAGCGCCGCGATGACCAGCAAGGCCTGTCCGTCCAGAGAGGCCTCTCCATGACCGCTGATATATTTCGGTTTGAGACTCGTCTCGGTTGGCTGTTCACGCCCCAGCAGGGAATGAAAGAAACGAGTCACAACATTCATCGAATACAACTTGACTGGTAACTGTCCTTGCACTGACTGATTTATGTAAAATGCCTCCAGCGTTTCTTTGACCGTATCGAACTGCTCCAGAGCGAGCAATCCAAAGGTAGCAAAGCCAAAGTCTCTTGCCCAACATTCACGGAAATTACGATAACCTGCGTGCAGGATTTTTTTACTTATATCTCCTGCTAGAAAACGATGCTGGATGCCCGAACGCAGATTTTCAGCTGCGATGAACATGGCCAGCATTTCCCTGTTCTCGAACTCGTTATCTTCTGAAAATATTTCTTTGGAAATCAGGCGAGGTTGCCGCAATATTCCACTGAAGTACTGATAAGTAATTAGAGAACCCATGCCGAGGAGAGTTCCAAACAGCGCTCCGCTCCAAAAACTAGAGCGCTCTTGTGTCACTTCGGCGAAGTATCTCATATAAGTTTTCCTTGTTCGCCATCTTGAATTTCCAATGCATTGAGTACACTTGCAACGCCGGATACTGCCTCTACAACTTTTTCTGCGGCCTCGCTCACTTCACGAGATGGAACAATTCCCTTGAGTGTTATGAGGCTGTTATCATCTTGCGCTTCAATGCCGTGTTTCTTGGTGCGAGGGTCGTTCAAAATGGCTTTTTGCGCTGCGAGTTGTAAATCAGTCATCGTTTTTTCCATAGTTTGTAATGCCTCCTTACCATTACTTCACCGGGCCGATGCTTATCGACCCGGTGAGTATATATTTTTTCTATTTTTACTCTGGTTAGTTATTCAAATGTTTTGTAGCTTCCTCAAACGATTCGCGCAATTCACTCATGGACTTGTCGATACCCGAGCGAATCTCATCCCAGGAATCTTTTGCTGAATTTGAGAATCGATCCAGTCTCATCTCGATATCTTTGAAGCGGGACTGCAAATCATCCTGGTTCTTCTGAAACTCCATACGCATATCTGCGCCGGATTTTTCGGCATTGGCCTCCAGCAATTGCATTTTGGCCTTCATCTCTTTGACCTGGGCTCTGATTTTCTGTTTATAAGCATCTATTGTTGTTTCATTCAAGTTAAGCATTAATTCTCCTTCAATTTCTATAGTTTAGTTCTCCGGGAATTGTTGTGACCGTTACGTTGGATAACGCTTCGAGAAACATCCCATCAATTCCCGGGGAGATTTTCTATTTATCCAAATTGTGTCTGGGACTGGAACTGCAACCAGCGGACAATATCCTTGCGTCGCAGCAGACCAACAATTTCATTTTCTTTCACAACAGGTAACTGACGAATGTCTTTGGACTGCAAGCGATAGAAAGCATCCGAAACTTCCTCGTTGGGGGCAACGACGATCAGTTTCTGCGATGGGGTCATTACGTCCCTGACCATAGTACGGTTACGGGATTCCGAATCGAGCTTGCGGACATCGTCAATTGTCACAAGTCCGACCATTGTTTCCTCATCGTAGACAATAAAGGCACGATGATCGGATTGCATGATGTGGTTGTTCACCAAATCTTCTATTGAAGTATTGGCAGCAATGATCGGTACATTGGTATTCATGATCTGCCTGACAGCCACGTCATCTAAAACATCCTGGATAACGACTTTACGATAGCTTTTCACAGCAGCATTTTGCAGGAACCAGCCAATGAAAATCAGCCAGATACCGTTAATAAAACCGCTCCCTAGCAATGGGATCTGTGCGCCAAACAGCATGGACATACCTGCAAAGATTATTGTCCAGGCGACCGCCTGTCCCATCCAGGAAGCCCAGCGTGTAGCTTTGTTCAGGTCATCCGTAATGCCCCATAAAATCGAGCGGACGACACGGCCACCATCCAGGGGAAATCCCGGGATCAGGTTGAACAAACCAACGAGAATGTTGACCGAACCCAACCAGAGCAGGATTGTTCCCATTGGCCCGAGCTGGGATATCAATGCGGTTGCATTCATAACGTTCACATTTCCGAGTGCAACACTCCCAGTCCCTAGAACTAGGAAAATAGCACCCAGGATAAAACTGGTCAGTGGTCCAACTATCGTGACCAACAGTTCATCCATAGGGGAAGATGGCTCTCGCTGGATATTCGATACACCGCCGAACATGAACAATGTGATATTGCGAACGGGCACGCCTCGCGATCGCGCAACCAGCGAATGGGCTAACTCATGTGCGAGGACTGACATAAAAAACAGAACTGCGGCTGACAAAGCCACTCCCCATTGTGTTAATGCTGTCCAGCCAGTATGCATTTGTCCAAAAGAAGAAGCCAGGCTCCAACTGACCAGAGCAAAGATCAACAACCAGCTCCAATCAATATGTATATTTATACCAAAAATCTTGCCAACACGAAAACCTTTCATGGCGCTTCTCCTTTCACAAGTTCTATATCGTAGCGAATCTTCAATTCGATGTTGCACAAAGGGAGACAATTATTGTTGATTACTCTCTTCCCCCTTTGCAACAGTTTTATCGTACAGGACGGCTGGTTTTTGCCAATAAAGAGAACGCCCAGATGTCCATACTATAAACATAGCATATTTAACGATACGAAGCTATGTATCACAGGCCATGCATGAGGTATAGATTTGGATATATTCCTTGCGCGGAGCTTTAACCCTGGATTGCTAGGCTGCATATCGCAGAATAGCAGCCAGGTCGCCATCGCCGGGCAAGTTCTCAGGTTGAACAGCATAAACCTGCCCGGAATTGGAAATCGTTTGCATCGCTGCATAATCCAGCAAATCTTCGTTTTCAGAGTCCGATTTTGAATCTACAATAACCTTATTTTGTTGGGGATCGTAGCGTCCCCATTTCTGCATACCCAAGGGGACAAATAACGTTTCCACCTGACCAAAATGAGCGGCTTTCACGACGGTTTTCAAATCGGCAGATGCCAGTTTATTCCCCTGACCATGAAGCTGCTCCAATTGTTCCAGCGCCTGTTTTTGTTCTTCGATGAAGATCGGCTTGACCAACTTCCAAACAGATTTATGTAATTCCTTTGCATCCAATTCTTCTGGGTTGCCTTCCAGTTGCTCTTTCAACAGGTTTGGATATGTATTGGCCTGGCGATAAATCGGCAAAAGATAATCCACGCCTGCCAGCACCATCGGGATGGTTATCCCATCGAGCAGGTCACTCAACCCATTATCCACAAGTTTGAAGTAGCGTAGAATATTTTCCTTATCTTGCTCATCCGCCTGGACACCCTGCCCATGGAACATAGCTGGCCTGCCTCCAGGCGTGCTGGGATTTTTCGTGCTTGTATGGAAATCAAGATGTTTTTCAGGGTCGTCCATGTAAAGAGCTTCTTGCATGCTGGTCGGGACATCGGGTAGTTCCAACTCGTTGATGGTATCCCTGGTGCCCAGGAACATGCGGATCTCATTCAAACTGAGGGCTAGAATGTAATACTGTCCATTTTCAACCAGCAGGGGCAACAAAGGCTTGATATGGAAGGCTTTTGCGATGACCGCTATTTCATCAAAGTTAGATGGCAACCGGTAAGTTCGCGAAGAATCGGGGGACAGGAAAACGGCCAGCCCATCACTTTGATGCTGCCAGAAATCCTCATCCTCGAGCAAACTCTCTGCCGGACGCAACAATGCCTGGACCTCAGGCCTGCGGAGGCCGGAATCGAGAAGTTTTTCCTGTGCCCGGGCAACCAGATTCTTGAAACGGATCGGATCCTGCTGTTGCTCCCGGCCTAATCTGTGTGTAGGCATGTACAGGGAGACACACAATTCTCCTGATGTTTCGATGAGTTCTTTTAAGTCAGTATGTTTAAAAATATCCATCTGTAGTGCTCCTTTCTAAAGATCGCTGTTTTTTTCTTTTTTCCAACGGTCAATGGCTGCGCTGAGGTGTGCGCCGAATAAAGTGATCATAGATACGAGATAAATCAAAAATAACAACACCACGATTGTACCCAGTGAGCCATAGACTAATTGGTAGCGTCCCAGGCCGCTTCTCAAGTACCAGCTAAAGCCAGCTGTGGCAGCTTTCCACATGAGGGAGGTGGTCAATGCACCCCACAAGGTTGCGCTCCAGAGCACATCTACGGTGGGTATCCAGCGATATAATGCCAGGAAGAGCAGGAAAATCAACAGCCAAGAACCAAGGTTCGATAAAAACATCCACAGATCCAAGCCGGGGAATGATGCGTTGGCGTTGTCTAAAGAAGGAATCAAGTTTGTTATCCAATTCAATGACAGAGAGAGGATCAACAGTCCGCTTAAACCTGCAATCATCCCCAGTCCCACCAATCTTTTTTCGAGGAAATTACGCCGGGAAGCCTGCGGCCAAGCCAGGTTGATACTGTAAGCCAGATTGGTGAACACGCCGGAAGCCGACCATAACAGAGTCAGCAAACCGATGATCCCTACTGTTCCACGAACATCGAGAACTTCTTGCAAATTTTCATTGATCAGTTGGGTCGAAACCGGGATGGCCTCTTGTACGAGTTGCGTTACATTTTGATAAACCTGCTGGCTGTTAAGGAAGTAGCTGCCGCCGGAAATAAGAACGAGCAATAAGGGGAAAAGCGAAAAAAATGCGTAATATGCCAAGCTTGCGGCTGACTGGGAGGCACGCGTGTCTCCAAATGTTCCCAGTGCATTTTTTAGAATGTCGAGTCGCCCTCTGCTGACTTGATTAACGTTTCCATACCACTCTTTAAATTTTTTGGAAATCAAATACAAGCCTCTTTCAAAAGATCAGGCGGGTTCCATAATGCCGCCAAGAATGTGGATCAGATCTCTAAGCGTCAGATTGTCGAGTTCTTCTTCGTGGCTTTCAAGCCATTTTGTTTTTACCCAACTGCCGTCGTTGGCAACAGCCATGAAGCGTACGCGCGGATGATCAACGATGTAAGTGTCCACCCACTCGGGAATATTTCGGTCTACGGGCAGGGACATGATGACCCACTCCGCATTAGATTTTTCGATTTCATCCGGTAAACTGTCGTGGTCCGAAATTTCTTGCACGACTTCTAAGTTTTCTGTCTTGTGTAGTATCCGGTTAAGCATTTCACGCACCAAGCGTGAACCATTTGCCAGGATGATTCGATGGTCAGACATAGAAATAGCCTCCAATGCAACAATATCTAATACACTATGAGCATAGCATCTGGTTCTCGAAATTTCTATGTACAGGGTTACAGGGGATGGGTATAAATTTGGATATATCTTAAAGCTGGATTAATCAAGTCATATGCAGTTGAACGGGGGAACTTTTCTCGAACTGCGCAAGTCCAATTAATAAATGCCCGCTGGCTGGCGGACTTGATATGTATTGCTAGACGGAACTATTTTTTAATAAATGCCAGATATGCAGCGGCTTCCCCCCGGCTGCCGACATTGAGTTTTTCCAGAATGCTGTGAACGTGGTTTTTAACGGTTCCTACTTCGATGGTAAGCTGCTCGGATATTTTCAAGTTGGTCAGACCTTCACCGATCAATTCCAACACTTCGAGCTCACGCGGTGTCAGCCCTGCATCGTCCGTCACGCTGTTTTCGACATCTGAGAACATTTGCGCCAGATCAGAGAGACGCTCCATCATGGCCGCGGCGATTTTTGGAGAGACATAGACTTTGTCGTCCACCGCAGCACGGACGTTGTCAATCAGGTCATCGAGTGAATCGTCTTTCAGGACGTATCCTGTTGCGCCGGCTTCCACGTAGCGCAGGACGCGCTTTTTCTCCTCCGTCAGGCCGAGCGCCAAAACTTTGGTGGCGGGTGCCAGGCCGGTAATAGCACTGGTAAGTTTTAGCGCACCGTTGTCTGGCAAACGCGTGCTGACCAGGGCGACATCCACATCATTTTCCTGGACTAATTTTAGAGCATCATCAACATTTGTAACACGCCCGACTACATTGATATCCGGTTCGTCTTCCAGCGCAGCTGCAATCACATTGCCCATCAACGGGATCTCGTTGACCAGCAGAATGTTGATGGGTGGCATAGGATTATCGGTTATTTCACTCATAAAGAAATTATACTTCTAAGCTGTGTTTCTGGGGAATTTCATTTTGTCAGGAGTTATGCACTTGGATAAGGTACCGAACTGCGTAATTCCCATTTGTGGGAAACAAGAAGAGCTTAATGTTTAGTTTGCAGCGATTTTTTCCAGGGCTTGTCCAAAACGCGTAACTTCATCCAGTGTGTTGTAATGCGCCGCGCCGACTCGCACCATGCCACCACTGGCTTCCACGCCCAACCTTTCGGTGACGGCCAGGGCATAGTAATTCCCATCCCAGACGTAAAACCCTTCCTGCCCCAATACTTTTGCGATCTCGAGCGGGTGTTTGCCCTCCCATGTGAACGAGACAGTTGGCACACGCTCATCCAGGCGTTTCATATCCGTGATGCCGTGGATGTGTGTGCCAGACACGGATTGAATGGCCTCGATCAGAGCGCGACTGAGTTCAAACTCGTAAGCACGGATGGCTACCATGGCGGCCTTTAAATTCAACCGCCGACCGCTGAAGCCGTCCTCTGCTAAACTTACTTTCTGCGTTTCAGCGAATTGACCTGCCAGCCATTCGAAATATTCCAGCGCACCTAATACGCCAGCAATGCCTTCGTGGTTTTGCGTGCCGGTCATCCATTTGCCGGGCGGATTATTCGGTGCGGGGCGGACTTTGTAGGCTTTCAAATCTTCGAGCAATTCCAGCTTCCCATACAAGGCACCCACATGCGGACCAAAATATTTGTAGGCGCTGCATACCAGAAAATCACAGCCGAGGTTTTGCACATCAATCGGTCCATGCGGCGCGTATTGCACCGCGTCGATATAGACCAGCGCACCCGCGTCTTTCGCCATTTGTGTCAGCTTGCGCACAGGGTTGATCGTGCCAGTAGCGTTCGAGGCATACCCAAAGGCTACGATCCTGGGCTTGCGCTCCAGGGCTTTCTCGAACTCATCCAGTTTCAGAGTGTAATCTTCCACATCGAAATCCACCCAGGTGAGTTTGCAGCCGCGGTCTTCAGCCACCAGCATCCAGGGCGAGATGTTGGCATCATGGTCCATGCGGGTGACAACGATCTCATCACTGGGATTCAGCCTCTGCGCGAGGGAGCGGGAGATGTGCAGGGTGAGCGTGGTCATGTTGGCGCCGAACACGATTTCGTCTGGAGATGCGGCGTTCAAGAAGTCTGCCATGGCAGCATGCGCTTCGTGCAGAATCGCGTCCGATTGTTGGCTGGTTTCAAAGGCACCTTCGTGGTTGGCGTTGCATTCCAACAGATAACGGTTGATGCGCTCCAGGCTGTGTTTGGCAATTTGTGTCCCACCGGGGTTATCAAGAAATACAGCCGGGCGATCGAGCGAGGGGAATTGTTCACGGATGAGGGGAAGGTCGAGAGGCATGATTGCTCCTGGTAAGTTGATTTTGAAATCCGATTTTATGTATGCAGGAATTGTAATACCTGAACGCCAAAGAGAGCGTTATTCCACTGTGCCGTTCTCCTGTCTGGCAGTTTTTTCGGCATCAGCGAATTCTTCGGGGGTGTTCAGATTCCAGAAAGCCAGCCCAGATGGATCGTAAGCCTTGATCTCTTCGGGTTGCAGAACGCGCACTTTGACATCAGGAAACCAAGAGATAAGCTTCCACTTATCGTTGTCGATTGCGGATGCGATGGCCGGGATACAGGTCTCTCGGCGGTAGACGGCGTGCATGGGTTCCAGGCCGCCATCCGAGTCCGGGATGACAACGTCCGCAGCTTCCTCGGCGAGCAGCCTGGTCGCTGCTTCAATCAACGACGCGCTGGCGAAGGGCATGTCGCAGGCCACCACGGCTACAAACTCACAATTGGCAGATGATAACGCGGTGTAGAGTCCGCCCAATGCACCGCGACCAGGCCTGAGGTCTGGAAAGAGCGGCAGGCCCAGGAAACGGTAGTCGTCCTGGTTGTTGGTCGTCACAATGATTTCATCCGCAATCGGGCTGAGACGGTCCACAGCGCGTTGGATAAGCGGACGGCCGAGAAAGGGCATCAAAGCCTTGTCCTGTCCCATACGGCGGGATTTGCCGCCTGCCTGCACACAAATTGTTAACATAGGTGTATTATAAGAGATATATGACAACAGTAGCTAATATTTTAGATGAACTGACTCGCGACGGGGAATTGTACGAAAAATTAGAAAACGACTCCGTGCGTTGCTATGCCTGTGGACATCGCTGTCTGATCCGAGAGGGCAAACGCGGAATTTGCCAGGTGCGTTTCAATGAAGGCGGAAAACTGCGTGTGCCCTGGGGCTATGTAGCCGCGCTGCAAAGCGATCCTGTTGAGAAAAAACCATTTTTTCACGTGATGCCTGGCACCAACGCGCTGACCTTTGGGATGTTGGGCTGCGACTTCCACTGTGGTTATTGCCAGAATTGGCTGACTTCCCAGGCCATGCGTGACCCAAAATCGGATGTTTCAGCCAATTATGTACGGCGCATGACACCGGATCAAATGGTGAAGGCTGCGCATGACACGGACGCTTCTATTGTGGTCTCGTCTTACAACGAGCCATTGATCACCAGTGAGTGGGCGGTGGCAATCTTCAAGGAGGCCAGGGCTGCCGGGTTGATGTGCGCTTTTGTTTCGAACGGCAACAATACACCCGAAGTGATGGAATATCTGCGTCCTTACATCAGCGCCTACAAAATCGATTTGAAGTCTATGCAGGATAAGAACTATCGCAAGCTGGGCGGCGTTTTACAAAACACACTGGACGGTATCCAGCGGGCATATGATCTCGGCCTGTGGGTAGAGGTGGTTACATTGGTGGTGCCGGGCTTTAACGATTCCAACGAAGAACTGTGGGATGCAGCTCGCTTCCTGGCAGGCGTCTCAGCAGATATCCCCTGGCATGTGACCGCATTCCATAAAGACTATAAGATGACCGAAGCGGACAACACTCCTGCAAAAACCCTGCTACGCGCCTCGGAAATCGGACGGGAAGCCGGCCTCCGTTATGTTTACGCGGGCAACATCCCCGGCAGTGTGGGGGAGTATGAGAGCACCTTTTGCCCCGACTGCAACCAAAAGGTTGTGGAGCGTATAGGGTATACGATCACGGGCTATCATTTGACGGCAGAGGGGGAATGCCCAAACTGCAGTACGAAAATACCAGGAAAGTGGCCGGACGAACCGAAGCAAGTCAAACTGCACGGGTATGGGATGCCGCGTCCGATATACTAAAATATACTGAAACAAAAAAAGAGGGCGTTTCAAAACGCCCTCTTTCTGGTTCTAAGGATTACTTTATTCCAGGAACTGTTCCGCGTAGTGACAGGCTACCATGTGGCCGGGACGTAACTCTCGCAGTTCTGGCTCATCAACAGAACAGTTATCTTTCGCAATTGGGCATCTTGGATGGAACCGACAACCAGAAGGCGGGTTTAGCGGACTGGGCACATCACCGGTTAGAATGATACGCTCACGTTTAAGATGCGGATCCGGGATGGGGATCGCAGACATCAATGCCTGTGTATATGGATGTAATGGGTTCGCAAACAATTCATCTCGTCCGGTTAATTCAACCATTTTTCCCAGGTACATAACAGCTACTCGGTCCGATATATGCTCTACCACACTCAGGTTATGGGCAATGAACAAGTAGGTTAAACCAAATTCATTTTGCAGATCTTTCAAAATATTGAGCACCTGCGACTGAATGGACACGTCCAATGCCGAGACGGGCTCATCACAAATGATGAATTTTGGCTGCAATGCCAGTGCGCGCGCAATGCCGATGCGCTGACGTTGTCCACCCGAAAACTCGTGCGGGTAACGGTGGGCGTGATAATCTTCAAGGCCTACTTTTTTGAGGGTTTCAATCATGAGGTCAAAACGTTCTCTAGGGCTACCAATTTTGTGGATGTTGAGACCTTCCATTACAGACTCACCAATCGGTAAGCGAGGATCAAGGGATGCATATGGATCCTGGAAGATGATCTGCATATCGCGGCGAATTTCTTTCAGTTCATTGCCTTTTAGCTTGAGCATGTCTTTTCCGGCAAAAGAGACTTCACCGGAGGTCGGCTCAATTAGCCGTAACATGCTACGCCCAACGGTTGTTTTTCCGCAACCAGATTCACCTACCAGCCCCAGTGTCTCCCCTTTCCGCACTGAGAAACTGACATCATCCACAGCCTGTACTTGAGCGACAACGCGTTGTAACAGCCCGGCACGCACCGGGAAGTATTTCACCAGATTTTTGACTTCAACAAGATATTCGTTGGCAGTTTCACTCATCTATGATTGCTCCAATAAACTACTAGCCAGCAGAAAGTGGGGCTTTATGGCCCTCTGCATTTTGATATAACCAGCAACGCACTTTATGACCTGGCTTAAAGTCAATCAAGTCTGGTTTGGTTTCTGTGCAGATATTCAAACCATGTTCAGCCCTGGGAATACAACGTGGTGCAAACCGGCAACCTGGGGGCAAATCGACCAGATTAGGTACAGACCCGGGAATTACTTCCAAACGATCTTTTAGTCTGCCAAGCACAGGAATCGACTCAATCAAGCCCTTGGTATATGGGTGTAAGGACTCGTCAAAAAGTGTGCCTACATCAGTTTGTTCTACGATTTCGCCTGCGTACATCACCGCAACGCGGTCACACATTTCAGCCACAACACCCAAATCGTGTGTGATCAAAATGATAGCTGTTCCCATATCTTCGCGCAGCTTACGCATCAAATCCAAGATCTGGGCCTGGATGGTTACGTCAAGGGCAGTGGTCGGTTCATCAGCAATCAACAATTCTGGCAAGGTTGCCAATGCCATGGCGATCATAACGCGTTGTGCCATACCACCCGACAGTTCATGGGGATAAGAATTAATGCGCCGTTCAGCATCGGGGATACCAACCAGCTTGAGCATTTCGATTGCTCTTTTCACGCCGGCTTCCTTGCCAAAATCCTGGTGAATACTAAGCACTTCACTGATCTGATCGCCCACTCTAAAAACAGGGTTGAGCGCGGTTTGTGGTTGCTGGAAGATCATTGAGATGCGGTTGCCGCGCACATGGATCATTTCGTTTTCGGGCAAATCAAGCAAGTCGACACCGTCAAATAGTATTTCCCCATCTTCTACTTTACCTGGAGAATCGACTAATCCAATAATCGAAAATGAAGTTACACTCTTTCCACAGCCGGATTCACCTACAAGACCTAAAATTTCACCCGGATAAACTTCAAAATCTACGCCATCAACAGCCTGCACGATACCATCATCCGTGTAGAAATATGTCTTTAGTGATTTGACTTCCAGTAAGGGTTTCTTTGACGTCACAGTTTCATTCTCCGTCAGGAATTTTTGTTGGCAAGTCGAGGGTCAAACGCATCGCGCAAGCCGTCGCCCAACAAGTTGAATGCCAATACCGTGATCATAATTGCCAATCCAGGAAAGAAAACGAGATGTGGCGCGGTAAAGACTTGATTTCGTTCTGAGCCGAGCATGGTGCCCCACTCTGCTGTTGGTGGTTGGGCTCCCAATCCAAGAAACGAGAGCGCGGCTGCATCCAGAATTGCAGTGGCGATTCCAAGAGTACCCTGAACAATCAGTGGAGGTATCGAATTCGGCAAAATACGCTTGAACAGGATATGCACCGAGTTTCCGCCTAAAGCACGTGAAGCCGACACATATTCTTGTTCTTTGACAGAGAGTACGCTTCCGCGCACAACACGCGCATACACAGGAATTGACACAATCGCAATCGCTAACAGCGCATTTTGTAACCCATGTCCTAAAACAGCAACAATGGCAATCGCCAGTAGTAACGAAGGAAATG
>JBAVJG010000476.1:0-4170 GCA_049687655.1 Anaerolineales bacterium
GATTTGATCGCGGCGCAGCGTCCCGCGGGGTTGGCCGGCTCCCTCAAGGCCATGGCCGAACGAGACGACTCGACCTCCATCCTGTCCAGTTTTCAATTTCCTGTTGTGCTGGTCCACGGCGAAGCGGATGAGCTAATCCCCATTCAGCGTGCGCGAGAAATCAAGGCGGCCATCTCGCAGGCTATGTTGATGGAGTTGTCGGGTGTTGGGCATATGCCTATGCTGGAAGATCCACGTGCAACAATGACCGCCCTTAAAAAATTAAATTAGAAAAAGGCGACTAATCTGGCCGCTCTTTTCGTTATGGATAGATATCGTTCAGCACCGGGATGTAGAAGCACCGGCAGCCGTTCGTATGTGAACAGCCCTTGTGCGGAAGGTGTGGAACTTTATCGACTGAATAGGTGTCCAATTGTTCATAGCAGTACGAGCAGGCATCGTACGAAGATGCAACTGTGACAGCCTTGACGCGTGAATTGCCTTGAAAGTGTTTGAGCGCTTGGGTTGTGGTGGAGTGTTCAGACAGGTCAGCCTGACAGTTCACACATTGACTGGCCTGGTCCGGGGACGATGCATTGCAAAGCGAACAGGTTTGCACAGTGTGCCTCCTGGAAAGTTTGTATATTCTATTGTACCTTAGTCAGGAAGTTTGGGGCTGGGTCCTTGAAGGATGCAATGCCGACCCGTTAGTCGATTCTAATGTTCCCGTCCGGCGAATTAACCTGTTCAAGTGCGCCACCAGAATGCTGCTGGAAACAGGTTTAACCAAATAGTCATCTGCACCTGCATCCAATGCGCTGGCAATCATAGCAGGGTCATCAAGGGCAGAAAGGATTACAATCGGCACATTGCTAAATTCACGTACGCTTTTACAAACCTGCCAGCCATCCATGCCAGGCATCATCAAATCAAGAATAACCACATGCGGGTTTAACCTTTTTATGGCTTTGACACCCTCTTCACCGTTATTGGCTGTCTTCACTTCGTACCCATGTGTACGAAGCAACATGGCTAATAACTCGGTGATGGCGTTATCATCATCTATTGTAAGAACTGTTTTCGGCATAATAATAGAGTTCCTCGTTTCCTATTATGACCCATTTTCTGCTCTCCAGACTTTGCAAACAGTTTACAAATGAATTTTTCTACATATTTCCAATGCAATGATTTCTAATACTCTAGAAAATCCTTTGTGGTAAACTTTTCTGGGTTTGCTGCTATCATAACCTTTTTTATTCAGGAGTACAACTATGTCAAAGAAATGGGTTTACCTTTTTGAAGAGGTCGCAGAAGCTGAGAAGTATGCTGGCGATTGGGAAGGCGCACGTGGTTTGTTAGGCGGGAAAGGCGCCAATCTGGGCGAAATGACCCGTATTGGTGTACCGGTTCCCCCCGGTCTGACCGTCACAACCGAAGCGTGCAATGCCTACCTCGAAAACAACAATCAGTTCCCGGATGGAATGTGGGACCAGGAACTGGAAGCCGTGAAGACTGTTGAAAAATCAACCGGCAAGAAGTTTGGAGACAAGAACAATCCGCTTTTGGTTTCCTGTCGTTCAGGGGCAAAGTTTTCTATGCCCGGTATGATGGACACGGTGCTCAATCTGGGGCTCAACGATGAAGTGGCTGAGGGCATGGTCAAACTGACCAACGATGAGCGTTTTGTCTATGATGCCTATCGCCGACTGGTTCAAATGTTTGGTTCTGTCGTTCTCGGCATTGACGATGAAGCTTTCGAAGAGCCGTTGGATGAGTACAAGGAAAAGAAAGGCTATAAACTCGACACCGAGATGACAGCCGATGATTGGAAAGCGCTCACCGAGACCTACAAAGGGGTTATCAAAGAAAAGAAAGGCTTTGATTTTCCACAAGATCCATATGAGCAATTAAAACTGGCGACTGAAGCCGTGTTCCGCTCTTGGAACGGCAAACGTGCTATCGACTATCGCAACGCGGCCAATATCCGTCACGACCTGGGAACGGCTGTCAACATCCAGACCATGGTCTTCGGCAACATGGACAATTCCGGTACCGGCGTGGCCTTCACTCGCAACCCGTCGACTGGCGAACACAAGGTCTGGGGCGAGTACCTGATGAACGCGCAGGGCGAAGACGTGGTGGCTGGTGTTCGCAATGCCAATGATGTGACACAAATGGTCAACGAACTGCCGGAAGCCTACAAAGATTTCATGGATGTTTGTGAAAAGCTGGAACTGCACTACCACGAAATGCAGGATGTTGAGTTCACCATCGAAAAAGGCAAACTGTGGATGTTGCAAACCCGTGACGGCAAGCGCACTGCAAAAGCCCAGGTTTCCATCGCAGTGGACATGGCCAATGAAGGCCTGATCACCAAAGAACAAGCCGTCAAGCGCGTGCAACCCGACCAGGTTGATACGCTTCTGCACCCGCAATTTGTAGACTCTGCCAAGAAGGCCGCGGTTGAGGGTGGCACGTTCCTCGTCAGCGGCGTAAATGCGTCGCCGGGTGCAGCAGTTGGACGGGCGTATTTCGATGCGGATACCGCCGAGAGAATGGCGAAGGAAGAAGGCCAAGATGTCATCATGGTGCGTCCCTTCACCAAACCGGATGACGTCCACGGTATGCTGGCTGCCAAGGGTATCCTGACGACCGAAGGTGGCGCAACATCGCATGCCGCCGTCGTCGCCCGCCAATTTGGTATCCCATGCGTGGTGGGCGCTTCTGAAGCCCGCATTGACGGGGAAGCCCGCACCATCACTGTAGGTGATCTGGTCGTCAAAGAAGGTGATTGGCTTTCAGTTGACGGGACGACCGGTGAAGCCTTTCTGGGCAAGATCGAATCGGTTGCGCCTTCACTGGAAGAGCAGACCGATCTGCTGACCCTGTTGACCTGGGCTGACGAAATTTCCGCCACCGAAGGCATCCGCGACTTACCGAAAGGATGGCCGACTCGCGGTCTGCAAGTTTGGGCCAACGCTGACTATCCTGCCGACGCGCGACGCGCCCGCTCTTATGGCGCCCAGGGCATCGGATTGTGCCGCACTGAGCACATGTTTTTTGAGCCGGAACGCCTGCCGATCGTGCAGGATATGATCCTATCCGAAACATCCGAAGGGCGCACTGCTGCGCTCGACAAATTACTGCCCTACCAGCGCGCGGACTTCGATGGCCTGTTCGAAGCGATGACCGGCCTGCCCGTCATTATCCGCCTGATCGACCCGCCGCTGCATGAGTTCATGCCTGATGAGCACGCACTGCTCGAAGAAGTGATCGAGAACCGTATCAATGGCAAAGAAGACAAGGCCAAGGAAGAACTGCTGGCCAACATTCAGGCCATGCACGAGAGCAACCCGATGATGGGTTTGCGCGGTGTGCGCTTGAGTGTGATGATGCCTGAGATCGTCAGCATGCAGGTTCGGGCGATTTTCGAGGCGGCAGCGGACGTCAAGTTGCGCGGCTTCGAACCCAAACCGGAAGTCATGATCCCGTTGACCGGGCACGTCAATGAATTGCTCTTCATTCAACCCAAGCTGGAAGAGATTGCTGCGGACGTGATGAAGGAAAAAGGCGTCGAGTTTGAGTATAAGTTCGGCACCATGATCGAAATCCCGCGCGCCGGACTGACAGCCGACCAGGTGGCCAAGACTGCCGAATTCTTCTCGTTCGGTACCAACGACCTGACCCAGTTCACCTTCGGTTACAGCCGCGATGACGCGGAACGTAACTTCCTGGTCAAGTATGTTGCTGATGGCATTCTGCCGGAGAACCCCTTCCAGACTATCGACCGTGACGGCGTGGGCCAACTGATGAAGCTGACGGTAGAAAAGGGCCGCTCGACCCGCCCCGAGCTGGAATGCGGTATCTGCGGCGAGCATGGCGGCGACCCCAACTCGATCGAGTGGTGCCTCATCATTGGCCTGAACTACGTGAGCTGCTCCCCGTTCCGCGTGCCGATTGCACGTCTGGCGGCAGCGCATGCGGCGCTAAAGTAGTTTAGATAGATTTCTTAGCCTTCCTGTTTCGAGCAGGAAGGCTTTTTTTGTTACTTCCTCGCTGAGCGGAGACCGAAGGTCGCAATCGAAGCGTAAAAAATCTTCTTATCCAGTATTGTTGTTATTTACCCGGGAACGTTCCTGCATCGTGCCAGTCAGTGCCTGACAGATCCACGTTACAGCCTGCCAGTTTGAG
>JBAVJG010000477.1:0-1793 GCA_049687655.1 Anaerolineales bacterium
AGGTGGGGCAAAAATGGCATGATGAGATCATAGACGGCATCCGCGAATGCAAGGCTTTTATCCTGGTCTTGTCACCGGATGCGGCGGAATCTCGTTACGTTCGCGAGGAGGTAAACAAAGCCCTGGAGCTTGGGAAACCGGTCATTCCGATTCTGTATCGTCCCGCAAAGTGGAGCGGTGAATTCGGAGCATTGGTCAAGAATATACAAACGCTGGATCTACGCTCCGGGAGCTACGCGGAAAACTTTCAAAAACTGGTCGATGGCCTGGTTGCCGCCGGGGCTGCAAAAATTGAAGGGTATGAAAAGCCATTTATGCGCCAGCCGGTAAAAGTCAGTCTGGTTACAGCATTCGGTAAAATTCCCGGCTGGGCGTTTGCGTGGGGCGGCGGTTGGGCGGTCTTCTGGTTCATCGTGCTGCTTTTCTTATTATTTTTACTCATCTCCCAGGATAATTTGGGGAGCGAAGATATCCTCAACTTTATCATCATTCTCACAAGTGGTGTAGCGGGCGGGTTTGCCGGCGGTCTGCTGGCAGGTTTGTTCACCATGCTAGCATTGCGCCCAAACGCGCCCAGTATTTCCTGGAAACACATGTCGCCTACCATCCGCATCTGGGCCATCAGCGGTCCACTTGGCATGATCGTCTCCGGGATCGTTACTGCGATTATGATTGCTGTCGGCGCGATCGGGGTACAAAGCGCGGTACCGGAATGTGAAGGCCTCGGTTTTGGCCAATGTATCGGTGCTATATTTGGCAGCGTGATTGGGCAAGCAGTAGCTTTCGTATTAATTGTCATGCTAATCTTCCTGCTGCTGGTGGGCATAGTCTGGTTCCTGACGGGCATGTTCGCAGGCTGGCAGGTTGTGCGACACATCCGCAGGCTGGAACCGGGCATCACCCGCCGGCAGGGCTGGGGCGTTTCTGTGGGGTGGGGCTGTGGTGCTATTGTCGCTACAATCGTGGCTTTGCTGTCCATTGGCGTTATTTCCAGCGCTTTTGGACTTTAGCTTGCAACCAGGAACGCTTATTTCGGCATCTTTTCAAAAACTGCGTAAACCTTAATCGTATGATGCTGCTGGTGTATAATCTCTTTATGTCCACAACAATTTTCAGTTCTAACAAAATCTAAGCGAAGCATCTAAGGCTTCGTTTTTTTCAGGAGAAACCTCATGGCAAAAATCGACAACATGGTGCAGGACTTCTTAGCCCAGAAGAAGATCGCTGTGGTCGGTGTTTCCGACAAGCGTGAAACCGGAAGCAATATGGCTTACAACAAATTCAAGGAAAACGATTATCAGGTTTATGCGGTTAACCCGCGCATCAGCGAGTTTCAGGGTGCTCCCTGTTACCCGGATCTGAAGTCTATCCCCGAAACGCCGGATGCAGTCTTCATCCTGGCCAGTCCCAAAGTGACGGAGGAGATCGTCCAGCAATGTGTGGACCTGGGCGTGAAGCACGTTTGGATGCACTGCATGATGGGCACCAAGCCCGGGCTGGCACAAAGCATGACCAGCGTTTCGCAGGATGCGGTCCAGATGTGCCGCGAGAACGGCATCCAGGTTATCCCCGGATCGTGTCCCAATCAATTCCTGGAACCGGACTTTGCTCACAACATAATGCGCGGTATGTGGGGCTTGTTCGGTTTCAACAAAATAGTAGACTAATCCAGGGTCATGTACACGCTCGCTGTCCGACGTGACTTCATCGCCCGCCATTTCCTGATCGGTGGGGATTGGGGCCCTGAAAATGATCCCAATTCCCATCATTACGTTCTTGAACTGCGTCTGAAG
>JBAVJG010000478.1:0-2944 GCA_049687655.1 Anaerolineales bacterium
ATGATGATAAGTAAACAAAGTTTCAGTGTGTGCCTCCATAATCAAATCTTGATAAAATCCTCCCCATGACAACAGACACCAAACAGGTCATCTACTCCATGATGCGCGTCGGGCGCTAAAAAGCAGACTTCCGAGTTTTCGCCCTTTACAGGGTGCTTCGCAAAAATCTTGGAAGTCTTTACTTTTCCAAATAAACCTTACATGATACAAATCACTTCGCACGCGGATAAATGATCAACTGCGTACAGCGGAACAAGGCGATCGTCTTCCCGCTGGCTTCGTCCGTCACCTGCGCATCCCAGATCTGGGTGGTACGGCCGTTATGCACACGGGTCGCAACGCAGACAATCGTCCCTTCGCGGGTGGTGCCCAAAAATTAGTCTTGAGTTCGATAGTCGTGAAGTTATTCGCACCGCTGGGCAGATCGGTAAATGTCCCGTAACCGCAGGTGGTGTCCGCGATGGCGATGATGACTGCGGCGTGCAGGTATCCGTTCGGGGCTAGCAGTTCCGGGCGCAGGGCCAGGCGGCTGGTGGCTCGTCCCGGCTCGATGGCGGTAAATTCGATCCCGATCAGGCCAGGCAGGGTGCCCTGGCTGCGGGCGTTGAGTTGATCGAGGGGTGTGGAGGTCGTCATGGGCGGAGTATAGCATGGTGTAGGTAAGCGAGTGGTAGGCAGGTAGAGACAGAATACCGTATAATAAAAGCATGGCTACTGTCCAATTGCCCATCCCTAAAGAAGAGATCGCCGCCTTCTGTAAACGTTGGAAGGTGACTGAACTATCCTTGTTTGGCTCGGTGTTGCGCGCTGATTTCCGTCCCGATAGCGATGTGGATGTCTTGGTCACATTTTCCCCAAACGCGGAGATCAGCCTGTTTGACCTTGTGCAAATGAAATTGGATCTGGAGGAAATTTTCCAGCGACCTGTAGATATCATCGAGAAGGATGCGTTGGAGAATCCGTTCCGTAAACGGGAAATCTTGAAAACCGCACAGGTGATCTATGCAGCCTAGTGATAGAGATTTATCCTATTTGTGGGACATGCGCAAATACGCCCTGGAAATTATAGAGATTATCAAAGGCGTCCCTCATACGAAGTTTGTCGAGAATAAGACAATTCGCTATGCAATCGAGCGCTTGCTTCTAATCATTGGCGAAGCAGCCAATCATGTTTCCAGGGAATTTCAGGAGCAGCACTCTCATATCGAATGGGCGCAAATTATTGGCCTACGAAACATTTTGGCACACGAATATGGTGAAATAAAAATGGACAAGATTTATCTCGCCGCTACAATAAGCATCCCAGCTTTACTAGAAAATTTAGAACCTCTGATACCAGAATAATACATGATTGTTCAGGGGCAAAAGAATCCATCAAACCAAAACTGGTAAAATCACCCATTACTATTCTCTGTTCTCCACTCTCTAACTTATGACCACCGACACCAAACAAGTCATCTACTCCATGAACAAAGTGGGGCGGGTAACTGCTGAACAACAAATAGGAATTACCAATGCCTCTTGCGCGAAAAGATAGTGTTCAATGGCTCTTGGAAAACTACTGCCACAACTACAATCGAGGAGCGCACCAGAAGAGCATCTTTCGTGAGGAAGCAAACTATCTTTTTGATTTTGTTCTAAAGTTTCTTTGAATTGGGATCATCACTATCCTTCCTTTTTAGCGTATCAATATCGGATCCTTACAAAATCAAGGCCCATACCCACGACTGGTGATATTAAAATGGTAATCTCGATGAGTCCCATATAGATTGCCGAAAGCGTGAGTAACAATTTAGGTTTCATGAGATTTTCTCCTGTGAAGTTTCCTCTACCCTGCCTCCAGCAGCTTCTTAAGCGCGGCCCAATCGGATTCGATCTGCTTTTCAGCTTGTTTGCTGACCAGTCCTTCAGCCATTTTGAAGAAGCCGCCAACCTCAGCGTTGGCGGATAAAGATATCAACGTTCCGCCATCCTGGGCATCATTTTTTAGTGTATGATTGAAACAGCTTTCACATACTCAATGGAGGCCCCATGAAAGACTACACAAACGAAATCCTAGAACTTATCCGGCTGACCTCCACCAGTCTACCGCCTGACGTGGAAGAACGGCTCAAGGCTGCGGTGGAGAAGGAAGAACCCGGCTCTGCAGCACGCGGCGCGCTGGAAACCATCATGAAGAACATCGAACTGGCGCGTGGACAGTCCACGCCCATCTGCCAGGACACCGGCACGCCCATCTTTTACGTGCACTATCCGGAAGGCTGGTCAACGCGTAAGCTCAAAGCCCAGATCAGGGATGCGATGGCGGAAGCAACCAAACGTTCCTATATGCGACCGAATGCAGTCGACGCTATCTATGACAAGAACTCCGGGGACAACCTGGGCGGCGAGGAGTTCCCCTCCGTCCATTTCGAAGAGGTGGACGCCGACCAACCGCTAGTCATCGAGTTGATGCTCAAAGGCGGCGGCTGTGAGAACGTCGGCGCGCAGTATTCGCTGCCGAACGCGCAACTGGGCGCAGGCCGAGACCTGAAGGGTGTACGCAAGGTGGTGCTGGACGCGGTTTACAAAGCGCAAGGCAAGGGCTGTGCACCGGGCATCCTGGGCGTTTCGATAGGCGGTGATCGCGGCACGTCGTACGTTAAATCGAAGGAAGTGCTGTATGACAAGATCGGCACGCGCAACGCCGACCCGAAACTGGCTGCGCTCGAAGAGCAACTGACCGACGAAGCCAATCAGATGGGCATTGGCCCGATGGGTTTTGGCGGACAGACGACGGTGATCGATACCAAAATCACTGGCCTGCATCGACTGCCTGCCAGCTATTACGTTTCGGTGTCGTATATGTGCTGGGCTTACCGCCGCCGTAAGATGACGGTTGAGGGTGACGAGGTCACTTACGATTAGGTTATGTCATTGCGAGGAGGGTTGAGCAGGCGGTGCT
>JBAVJG010000479.1:0-4559 GCA_049687655.1 Anaerolineales bacterium
ATAATGTCCTTGCGCGCAGGTGATACAAAACCCGATATAAATTTTGGTATCAGCCCAGCTGGCGTACCATGATAGCGCGGTTAAGAACACCATCATGTTTTGCTACCTGTCTGCTATTCTCCTCACTGAATTCAGGAAATCTTTTCGCAATGTGCGTAAGTCCTGACTAATTATCTTTTTGGTTGAGATAGTGGATAAGCATCAAAGTCAGGCCAAGAAACAGGGGTACCAGCCCTGCCAACATCCACGGGCCCAGGCCGAGAGGGTAATCTGCCCCTGTACCTGACCCAACAAACAACAGCCCGATGGTCAGTGCTGTTCCAAGCGCAGTGATGACGAGTCCCCAGCGCAGCAGGCCTTTTCCTGTTTTCCCTTCAGGTTGGGATAGTCCTTTTTCAGCCAGAGTGACGGTCTCTTTATAGTTCATATAACGTAAAAAAGCGAAGAAACCGAGGATGATAGCAAGCGCTGCAAGCGCGCCAAAGCAGAGAAAAATATCGTTCATCACCAAACCTTTTTGTAAAACTCAGGGCGTGGAGTTTATTCCACGCCCTGGTATTTTACTCGATGGCTGCGATGTTGATATCTCCGCTTTTGGTTCTCACCGTGAGCAGGTCGCCGCCGCCGTTTATGCTGCCTTCTTGCTTGTTCTTTTCGAGGTTTCCTTCCAGGATGACCGTGATCGGGATTTCTGAACTGATATTGCCGAAATCGGTTTCAAGACTCATCTTGAGGTTCGTATCCGTGGGAATGTAGAGATCAATTTGACCAAAATCCGAAATCACCATGTGTGGACCGGGACCCAGCGAACCGCGGTATTCAATTGTGCCGCTTTGCGTATCGAGGTCCAGGGTTGTCGATTCCGCATTTTTAATGGTGATGCTCCCGAAATCCGTGTGAGCTTTGAGACTGTTCTGCGCTCCATCTACGTCAATGGAGCCGCTGTTGGTATGCATGTCGTAGGAGCCAGCCATGGCTTGAACCAATTCGATCTCGCCGAAATCATTTTGAATCTTCAATTGACCCCGGACGTTGACTTTCGTGATGGACACTTTACCGCTCTTGGTTCCGACATCGAGCGAGGCGGATGAGCCGTTTTCATATGTTACGTTTCCAAAGTCGGAACTTGTCAACAAGTCCCCGGTAGCGCGGATGTTATTAAGTTCGATCGTCCCGCTGCTTGACGTGATGGTAATGTTTTTGCCGCTCAACTGCTCCACTGTTACCTGCCCAAATCCTGAGTGGATATTAATATCCCGACTGCCTGCTTTGACCGCATTGACCTTCAGTCTGCCACTATTACTGTTTGCGGATAATGCGCCTGCGATATTTTCGACATTGATGTTCCCAAAGTCATTCGTGATGGTGGTATCCCCATTTATGCCAGAAACGCTTACTTCGCCCAGACTCGTTTCAACGTCCACGGATGTCTCAATGGGTACAGTTATCGTGAAATCCACTGTATCTACATGGTTGGTTTTGATTCTATCGAGCTCGTAAGTCAATGTGATTGTATTGCCATCCTGGCTGATATCGTATTGGAGGTCCTCCAGGTCTTGTTCGGCGCGAGCGTGTGTGGGTGCGCTGCCCGTCTTGAAGACTTCAACTTCAACGCTGTCGCCATCACCGCCGATCACAGTAACATTTCCTGCACCGTCGTCCACGATGAGGCGTATTGGTCCATCTTCTACTTGAAGGGTTTTGCTTTCCTCTGCCGTAACTGATACGTAAGTTTGTTCCAGCACGAAGGAACCAACATTTCTGACAGTAAAGAAAACTACCGCGCCGATGCCCGCCAGTACGAAAAGCAGAGCCAGCACCAAAAGTGTGATTACCAGGGGTCTTTTCATTTTTTCTCTCCTTGATGTGTGTTATTCTCACTTTGTTTGACAGGCGATTCACAAAAAAGTTTCACCCCGGAGCCAATTAATGAAGATTGGTGGAGAGTGAAACATTTTTACATTTTGCCTGTCTAACCCTTTGAGAGACCCCATGCCAGATACCGAATCCGCCCTCATCGAAAATGCACAAAAAGGCGACCAGGATGCCTTTGCTGAACTCGTAAACGAGCACCAGCGGTATGTCTACAATCTTGCCTTGCGTATTCTAAGAGATGAAAATGAAGCCCTGGATCTGGCCCAGGAAACCTTCGTTCGCGCCTGGAGCGCGCTGCCCAATTTCAGAGGCCAGTCGCGTTTTCGCACTTGGCTGTATCGCATCGCTACCAACCTTTGCTACAATCGTCTTCCCACTCTGCGCCGCTCGCTGAACGAGCTGGGTGAGGAGATTGTGGAAGAACTTTCCAACCCGGATCCCAGGTCTGTTAACCCCGCCTATAAACTTGAAAAGCAGGAATTGCGCGAATACTTATTCCAAGCTGTAGACAACTTAGACGAGAAGTATCGCCTGCTTATTGCCTTGCGTTATCAGGATGAACTTTCGTATGACGAGATCGCTTCGACCTTGAACCTGCCGCTTGGCACCGTTAAAACAGGCTTGTTCCGCGCCAAAGCACGACTCCGTAGTGCACTAGAAAACTATGAGGAGGAAGCATGGACAACCGCTTAACCCCCGAACAAAAAGATGAACTCATAGAGAATACATTGCGTGATCTTCAGTTAGCGCCTCTACCGCGTGATTTAACCGCTGACGTGATGGCACAAGTTAAAGCAACACCTCTTCCGCGTTTCCGCCTGACCTGGAGTGATGTAGCCCTGAGTCTGGTAATCGCTCTTTGTATCCTGGCAGTTTGGATAGGTTTCCAGAGCCTGCCCCCGCTTACGATCCTTCGGCTCCGTATCCAGGGCATTTTGCTCTGGCAAAGATTTCTGGTTAACGCCTACTGGTTAGTTCCGTATCTCAGTATTACGATAGGGTTTGGATTGGGCCTCCTGGCGCTGGCCAACTTTCAGGAGATGCGTCACGGCTGATCTTCACAAATCCTATTCACTATACTTGAATTCGACAACGCGCTACGGCCTTTACAAGGCCCGCTGCAAATCGTCAATGTAGATACAGCGAGTCATTTTTGGCCATCTCGGTTTGTCGAAGAAAAATCCGGATTTAGGGTGCAAGCCCAAATCCGGACACTACAATGGATATACTTGGTTTAGTAAATCTATGGGTGATCCAATCTTTCCCGAACCTTGCAGAGAAGGTTCTCCAAATCGAATCCATATAAGGCACACAGCTCTTCCAGTGTGCAAAACTTGTTCATGGAACACCCGATGCAACCCACGCGAAGTTCGAGGAGCAGACTTGCTACCAGCGGGGAGCAATCCAGTAGATCGCCTACCAGGATATGAGGGGAAAGCATCGGGTATTCCCTTTGATATATACTCAGCCTAGTTGCTGCCTGGGGTCTCTTCATTATTGAAAATGTCCAGGTTCGGATCGCCTTCTGCGTACAGATATCCGGCCAGTCCGCGCTGCAGACGAGAGAGGGCATGATCTACCAGGATATAACGCCCGGGCACTTCGAGTTCGAGCTCGACCATAGTCGCACCGCCAGGCGGGACCAACGTGGTCTGCACATCGGTCATCACAGGTGAAGTGAACGAAGCCAGATTGTAGACTCTGTCGAAAATCTCACCGATAACATGGAAGGATGAGGTGAAGTTTGGACCGCCCACGCCGAAGAAAATGCGCACTGTCTCGCCGACGTTGGCTCTCAGGGCATGCGTATCACCGGCGAGCGCCAAAGATGCGCCATTGAAAACGAAATATTCGGGTTTTTCATCCAGCAGTTTGGTTGTGTCTTCTACCAGCGCGCCGGTCGTACCTAAGGCCTGGGCTGTGTACAGTTCTCCCTGCATGATATAAAATTCACGGTCCACGGGCGGCAAACCGCCTTCCGGCTCGACCAGGATCATGCCATACATGCCATTGGAGATGTGTTGCGCGACTATGGGTGTGGCACAGTGATAAACGAACAGACCGGGCTTCAGCGTCTGGAATGTAAACATTGTTTCCCCGCCTGGCTGGGTTTGGGTGGCCACTGATCCGCCACCAGGACCTGTGACTGCATGCAGGTCGATCGAATGTGTCATAGTACTGTCGGGCATATTTTTGAGATGCAATTCCACAGTATCGCCGACCCGTACCCGGATGAAGGGGCCGGGTACTTTCCCGTTGAACGTCCAGTAGGTGTAAGTGGTACCGTCTGCCAACAGGCCTGAGAGTTCGACCGTTTCCAGATCAACTCGTACTTTTTCGGGCCCACGGTTGCCTATCGGCGCGGGGATGTCTGTTGGATCGCGGGTGATATCCACCGCATCTGCATTGGCCGGTCCTGTGGAAACTGAAATGCTTTCCGTCGCTCCAGTACCAGCGTAACTGTTTCCGGACTCACTTGCCATCGTGGAGACACCTGATCCAACAATGAATTTGCCTTCCATGCCGGCCAGGCGATGTCCGGGAATATTGCAATAGTAGGCAAATGTCCCTTCCTGATTCGCGTCGAATTCGAGAACGACGCTGTTTCCCTGACCAACCACATCCTCAGACTGGACATTTGAATCTTCAAAAAAGATATTATGCGTTGCGCCTTCACCGCTGAT
>JBAVJG010000480.1:0-7286 GCA_049687655.1 Anaerolineales bacterium
TACATGATGTTGGTATTGACGTGCCCCAAAAACTGGCTCTACTCTAAGGTTAGGATAAGGCTGCTATTAACTACAATTTCTATGCTGAGTGAGAATGGTATAATCTTCTAAGATATCCAGTGCTATCGCTGTCTGCCGGGCTTATGAGAACCGTGATCCTGAAAGTAGGCTCAAACGGCGAAATTGTTCGTGAAATCAAGCGGTATCAGCAGCAAAACTCATAACCCGGAGGTCGGCGGTAAGTGCCCGAAAGGGTATCGAGTCCTGCCCCCGCTACTCAAAAAGGCACCTTGAAGGTGTCTTTTTTGCTTAAATTCATGCGATATTAGCAGCCTGGACCTACGACCCGCAGGTTACAGCCCTACAGGGATTATATAGACTGGAACCTAAGATCCTGGGATCGCAGGTTCCTGCCCTAGTCAGCATATAAACCGAGTATCTGCTTTCGAGCTAAATAAACTCTTCTTCAATCAATTCTAGGATTTGTATCCCCATAGCTGTCCGCATTTTCAACCGTATAATACAAACACAGCAACTAGCCGGTTCATGCGGCGTGTGGGGGCGATCCACGCTCCGATAGCCATAACAGCGGGAAGAGCGGGTAAGCCCAGACCACTATGACGAAAGTCCAGGTTTGATAGCCGATTTCGGGGGGTGAGAGAAAAACTGTTTATACATTCAGGAAAACCACGATCTAATCTTAAAATTTGCAAAAAAGTATAACAAAAAGTTGTAATCCGAAACGTTTTGGCGTACAATAAACTTATACCCGAAACGTTTTGGAAAACTAAATAGCGGAAGGCGCATGTATGGCCGTAACAATCAAAGACATCGCGAAACGAGTAGGTCTTTCAGTCACTACTGTTTCGCGCGCCTTGAATGATTACGATGACGTCAGCGCAGAAACAAAAGAGTTAATCCGTCGCACCGCCGAAGAGATGGGCTATGTTCCGAACACCCTGGCCCAGCGCTTTCAAAAAAGAAAAACCGATACGATCGGGTTGATCCTGCCCACATTTGGCCCCCGGTTTTCCGATCCGTTTTTCAGTGAACTTCTCGCTGGCATCGGCAATAAAGCGGCCAACCATAGATACGACCTGCTAGTCTCAACGCATTCCCCAGGTGAAGAAGAATTACAGGCATACCGCCAAACCGTCCGGGGAAATCGTGTGGATGGCCTGGTAGTCGTCCGTACCCGCAAGAACGATAAAAGAATCGAATATTTACGCTCAGTAGAATTCCCCTTCGTTGTATTTGGCCGGATTGAAGGAGAACTCGATTTTCCGTTTGTGGATGAAGATGGTGTATCGGGCTTCAGGCTGGTTGCTGAACATCTCACCAATCTGGGCCACCGGCGAATAGCCTGTATCGCCTCTCCGCCAGACCTGATGTTTTCTCAGTACCGGCTTGAAGGGCTTCGTTCACGTTTGCAGGAACTCAATTTCCCGCTCGATCCGGATCTGGTCCGCATAGGCGACCTGACTCAACGCAGCGGCTACGAACAGGCCACGGAGTTATTCGATCTGGCTAACCCGCCTACTGCAATTGTTGCCTTCAATGATCTGATGGCATTTGGCGCAATGAGTGCAGCACAAAATCGCGGGCTTGTTGTCGGCTCCGATATTTCCATCACCGGTTTTGACAATACCCCGATGGCATCTCATTCGCATCCCCCTCTCACGACAGTTGACCAGCCAATTTATCAGATTGGAAGTATGGTCTGCGAAATGCTTATCAAATGCATAAAAGGAGAAGACCTGGAACAAAGACAGGTGCTTCTCCAACCGGAATTGAACATCCGTGAATCCAGCGGACATGTAAAACTCTAATAAAACCTTGGAAAGGAGGTTGATTCCCCGATTATTTTGCCGTTTTTGTACCCACTACTAATCCCTATCAAAACAGGAGGAAGACCGAATGAAACCCAAATTTAATCTCTTACTGGCTGTAATCATGATTGCCAGCCTCGCGTTAGCGGCCTGCCAGCCGGACATCGTCGAGAAAACAGTTGTGGTCACACAGGAAGTAGAAGTGCCAGTAGAAGTACCCGTAGAGGTCACAGCCCAACCGACTGACAAGACCGTCATCGAATTCTGGACGACCGACAACGAAGAACCCCGCGTGGATGTGTATGAAGAACTCGCGGCAGCCTTTATGGCAGAACATCCCGAAATTGACCTGCGCATCGTCCCCATCGAAGAAGCTGGAATCGCACAGCGCATCGCAACTTCGCAAGCCGCTAACCGCCTGCCTGACATCGTCCGTATGGGCATTGAACGTGTTTCCGCCTTTGCAGCCGACGGTATTTTGGATGAAGATGCTGCTAGCGCAACCATTGCCAGCATTGGTGAGGACGACTTCCGTGCTGGTCCCCTGGCGATGGTCACCAACCCCACCAGCGGTGTGTATTCGGCTGTTCCGTTTGACGGCTGGATCCAGGCTATCTGGTACCGCACCGATGTTTTCTCTGATGATGGACTCGAAGCGCCTCTCTCGTGGGATGCAATCAACGCTGCCTGCGACACTCTGCCTGGCACCGGCAACCTGCTTTACGCTTTGGGCCTCGGCACCGATCCTGGCCAGAATTACCCTCATCAGGTCTTTGAACAAGTTGCGATCTCCAATAACGCCTGGCCTTTTGATGCTGATGGCAACGTCTCCATGAATACCCCTGAGATGGTTGAAGCCCTCGCCTTCTACACCGACCTGCAACGCTGTGCCGTTCCTGGCCCGCAGTACTGGCGTGGCGCCCGCGAAGCCTATGAACTGGATCAGGCCGGGATGCTCTTCTATAGCACCTATATCATGGACGATCTTGTTGACGGCTCCGGTCTCGATGAAGGTGGAAACGTAGAAATCCCTGTCGAAGATCTGGCTGGTAAAACTGGTTTTGCCTATGAAATGGCTGGCCCCAATGGCTCCGCTTCCTATGGTCAGCTCGTGACTCTGGGCATCATGAAAGATGCTGATCCGATGGCGCAGGAAGTGGTCAAATACTTCATGACCGGCGAAAACTACCTCAAAGTGTTGGAATTGGCTCCTTTCGGCAAAGTTCCTGTTCTTGAAAGCGCTGTTGAAGGTTGGGGCGGCTTGAGTCCCTACTTCGCTAACTACTCCCCTGAAACCATCTCGCAGATTGGCAACGGTTTCGACACCATGCAGCGCTGGCTCTTCCGTCCCGATTATGACGCCACTCAACGCGCCGTTGTCGGCGATATCGAAGGCCGGCTCTTGATCTCGCAAGCGATCAGCAATATTGCCCTCGAGGGCACGATGACCCCTGAAACTGCCGCCGTATGGCTGCAAGAGCAGGTTGAGGCCCTTTACGCAGAACGCCAGAGCGAATGATCTAGCTCTAAATCTCTGGGGAGGCAGGATTTCCTGCCTCCCTTTTTTTGCCCTCTTTTAACGATTATTTTTTATAAAAGCTTTCCAAGAAATTCAAGAGGAGGCTCGATGACAACTTTCATATCCACTCTACAGAAACGTTATAGAAGCAGGTCGGCACAAGAAGCACGTTTGGCTTGGATGCTGATCTCCCCTACCGCGCTGATTGTTTTGGGGATCGTGATTTTCCCGGCCTTTTTCAGCATCTGGGTTAGTTTTCATGATGTTGGATTACACAACCTGAACGACGTCTTCCATGCCCCCTTTGTTGGTTGGGAAAATTATCAAAAAGTATTTGACGATTTTGCCTTCAAATTTCAGGGGATGCAAAGCTGGGGAGCGGCGGTCACAAGCATTGTCTATGCCTTTGCTGGAACCACGCTCACCCTTATTGTAGGCTTGGTTGCTGCCCTTCTGTTGAATCGGCCCTTCCGCGGACGAGGCCTAACGCGAGCGATATTTCTCTTCCCTTATGTTGCTCCAGTTGTTAGCATCGCCTTCGTCTGGCGTTGGCTGCTGGACCCGCGTCCATCCGGCGTGATGAATGATATTCTGATGCGCCTGAACATCATTGACCTGCCAATGGCTTACCTCTCACAGCGAGGCCTGGCCTTGCTACTTGTGATCGTGTTTGAAGCCTGGCGTTATTTCCCTTTTGCGATGCTTATGATCCTTGCAAGACTCCAAGCCGTTGACAGCACCCTCTACGAAGCCGCTGAAGTAGATGGAGCCAACGCTCTCGAGAAATTCTGGTATATCACCCTACCCGAATTGCGCTATGTCATCGGAGCTATTTTTCTGCTGCGTCTGATGTGGACCTTCAATAAATTTGACGATATCTTCCTGCTCACGGGTGGCGGGTTCGGTACCAAGGTTTTGCCCGTCCTGACCTATGAGTTCAGTTTTCGTCTCTTTGACTTTGGGCGGGGTGCCGCTACGGCAATGATCTTGCTGGTTATCCTGGTTATTTTTATCGCCTTCTATATCGCCATCGTCATGCGGAACGCAGAGGAGTAATCATGAACAACGAGAAAAAATCTTTCATTGGACATTTAGCCGGGTGGCTGACCTGGCCTCGTTTCACGTTTTCCCTGGTTCTGATCTTCTTCCTGACGGGAATTCTCTTCCCCTTTTACTGGATGGTGAGTTCCTCCTTCAAGAGCTACGCCGAAATTGGCGGGCGGGAGCCTACCTATATCCCCGGAGCTTTGCGGTTGGATGCCTACAAAGAGCTATTTTCCCCGGAACATGAGAGCTATCAAAATTTTGGGCAAAATATCCTCAATACCTTGCAAGTTGCCATCCCTACGACGGTCATTGCTGTGATCCTTTCGACATTGGGAGCCTATGCCATTGCTCGCTTGAAATTTAAAGGCAAGGAAGCTTTGCTTAATAGCATTTTGATGATCTATCTTTTCCCTGGTGTGCTACTAATCATCCCCCTCTTTGCGATGCTTGCTCAAGCCGGCGATAGATTGGGATTCAACGTGCAAGACAATCTCGGTGTGCTGATCTTCACTTACCTGGCGCAAACCCTGCCAGTTGCGCTCTACATGCTTACCAATTATTTCCGAACCATCCCAGACGAAATCGAGCAGGCAGGGCTAATTGATGGATGCAGCCGCTTCGAGATCATCTGGCGCATCACACTGCCTCTGGCCATTCCCGCTCTTGTCTCTGTCAGCATCTATACCTTTATGATTGCATGGAATGAATTCCTGTATGCGCTGGTCTTTCTGAATGACCCTCACATGTTCACCATGCCAATCAAGATCAACACCATCTTCAATGATCCCAGCCCGCGCCCCCATGTGGTTATGGCTGCATCAACGATCATGACTATCCCGATCATTACCCTCTTCCTTGCGATGGAACGCTATCTTGCCGAAGGGTTGACTGCAGGCGGTGTTAAGGGATAGTTTCCGTGAAGAGATAAGTATGCGCATTGGCTTTATTGGCACACGTTTATCAGGCACGGACGGTGTCTCACTGGAAGTCGCCAAATGGGTGCGGGTTTTGGAGCGGGTGGGGCACAAGACATTCTACTGCGCAGGGGAATTAGGAGGCTATGCCGCTGGGGGGACTCTGGTCCCTAAAATGCACTTTTTAAACGAGGATATCCAACGGATTAACAGTCAGGCTTTCGGCCCTAATGCAGTTAAAGAGCCGCATCAACTTCAGGGCGAGATCGGTCTGCTTGCCAGCGAATTGCGTGATCCCATCCGACAATTTATCCGCACCAACAACCTCGACCTGATCATTGTCCAGAACGCCCTGGCGATTCCCATGAACCTGCCACTTGGTCTCTGCCTGACCGACCTGATTGCTAAGACAGGTATCCCAACAATCGCCCACCACCATGATTTCTTCTGGGAGAGGGAACGCTATCAAGCCAATGCCTTCCTGGATTTTTTGGATACGTACTTTCCTCCAGATTTGCCCGCCATTCGGCATGTAAACATCAACACGATCGCTCAAAACCGTCTCAAAGAACGGCGAAAAATCGATTCCGTCGTCATTCCGAATGTATTCGATTTTGCCACCCCACCGCCCGTGTTGGACGAATATAATCGGGACTTCCGTCAGGCGTTGAGGCTAGATGTAGCCACACCTTTGATCATCCAGCCTACCCGTGTAATCCAACGTAAGGGCATAGAACTAGCGGTTGAATTGGTCAGCAGGCTGGGGTTGGGCGCGAAGCGGTTATTCGTCACGCATTCGGCTGGAGATGAGGGCCTGGCTTATTGGCGTTGGGTAGAGCGCGAGTCTCGCATGATGGATGTTTCATTGGAACTGGTCAATCACATCACCGGCGATGAACGTGGTCAGGCAAATGGGCAGAAAATCTACTCATTGGCTGATGCCTATCTCAATGCAGACCTGATCACATACCCCAGCATATATGAAGGCTTTGGCAATGCGCTGATCGAGGCAATTTATTATAAACGTCCGGTTGTGGTCAATCGTTATCCCGTCTATAATAGCGACATTCGCCCTCTGGGATTCCAATTCATCGAATTGGATGGGTTTGTGGATGACCGGGCGGTAAAGCAGGCAGCACACATCATCAAGTCTCCGGATGACACAAGTGCAATGGTGAAAATGAATTTCGCTCTCGCGAGTGAACATTTCTCGCTTGAAACCCTGGAATTTAAACTCAAACAAGTATTAGCATCCTTCTAGCCTTCAACAACAGGATTATGATTGATTCAAGAAAAAATATTCAGGAACTCATCTCGTTTCTTTATGGCCAGGAACAAGCAAACGACATCACAAGTTCTCTATGGCAACGGCTTGAATCATTTAAACAAGATCACCCACAGCTTCTGGTAAATTTCCCAACTCAGCAAATGCTCACCCAGGAAGACATCATACTCATCACGTATGGGGACCAGTTCCGTGAGTCGAATCGTTCGCCGCTGCAATCCCTGAATACATTTGTACAATCGAAACTGAAGGATGTAATAAGCGGGGTGCATATCTTGCCTTTCTATCCTTATTCATCGGATGATGGCTTTTCTGTGATCGATTATCGTAGGGTTGCGCCAGAGTTGGGAACCTGGCAGGATATTGCCCTGCTGGGAGAAAATTTCAATCTGATGTTCGATCTAGTCGCCAATCATATTTCTGCTAAAAGCGAATGGTTCCAAAGTTTTCTGGCAGGTAAGGAACCATTCACAGAATATTTTCCCGTTTTTGAACCAAATGTAGATCTTTCACAGGTGGTACGTCCTCGGGCTACACCTGTACTGACTTCTTTTCAAACAACCAACGGTTTACGCCCTGTCTGGACCACTTTTAGCGAAGATCAGATCGATTTGGATTACAACAACCCTCAAGTATTGCTGGAAATGGTAGATGTATTATTGTTTTATGTTGCACATGGCGCACAGATCATC
>JBAVJG010000481.1:0-3025 GCA_049687655.1 Anaerolineales bacterium
TACCAATAAAGTTGTCGTCCACGAAGAAGATGCTCTTGCGCCAGCCCAGCGCGTAGATGCTATCCAACTCCGCAATGATCTGCGCGGCAGTTTTGGTGCGCGGGCGATGGCCCAACAGGGAGGTCACATTGCAAAAGTCACAATTGAAGGGACAGCCGCGCGAGAACTGGATGCTGACCGAGTCGTAATGCTTGAGGTTTGCCAACTTCCAAAGTGGGACCGGGGTTTGGTGGATATCGGGGAATTCATCAGACGAGTACACGCGTCTGGCCCGACCCTGTTCCAGGTTCCGCAAGAACGGCGTTAGCGTCTCCTCAGCCTCGTTCAAGACAAAATAGTCCACATCCGGGAATTGCTCGTGTTCCATCGTAAAGAGCGGTCCGCCTGCCACCACTTTCACACCGACTGTTTTGCAGCGTTGGATCGTGGCTTGCGCTGATTCACGCTGCACAACCATTGCGCTAATGAAGACAAAATCTGCCCAGGCCAGGTCTTCATCCGTGAGATCTGTTACGTTGAGATCGACCAGCCGTTTCTCCCACTCGAAAGGTAGCATAGCTGCAACCGTTAGCAAACCTAACGGGGGTGCGCCGGCTTTCTTGCGAACGAATTTAAGCGCGTGTTTGAAACTCCAGAAGGTATCTGGAAACTCTGGGTAAACAAGCAGGACTTTCATCACCACCTCGCTTTTACTCCGACTTGACAGGCATTATTTATTCTTCCAGTATTGAACTATAGATTTGAAATATTCTCGCTGGTCTTATTTTTCTTATCGTTTTTAGCCTGCTTTTTTTCTTTCATAGTTTTTAACGGTTTTTTCTTGGATCCCTTTTTATTGTTTTTACCTTTGGTCATGATTTACTCCTTTTCGGTTGATAAATGTAGCTTATTACGTTGACTTGGATTCTTTCTTGCCGTTGCTTTTGGCTGACAAGCCGGACACGTCGACTGGCAAACTTCCCAGCAACAGGGTGGGGCTGATGCCATGCTCGGTGATGACGATTTTTGCATTATCGCGCAGGGAGTTTTCGATCATTTCCAACTGCTTTAGCGCCTGGGCATTGCCAACGAAATACTTTTCGGCGGCTTCGTTGACCAGCCGGATGGCCTCAGCCTTACCCTGCGCGACTTGAATGACCGCCTCGCGTTCGCCCTCGGCGCGCTGGATGATGGCTAGCTTTTGTTGTTCGGCAGCTTCGTACTCGCCTGTTGCCAACAACTTCATGGAACGCCGCTCTTGCTCGGCTGTCTTCTGTTTGTGCATGGCTTTTTTGATATCATCGGGCGGGTCGATCAGGCGGATTTCCACCTTACTGACGGTCAGACCCCATTCGACTGCAAAAGTATTCAGAATGCGTTGCAAATTGTTGGCAATTTTCTCGCGGGCCACAAGGCTCTCATCCAGCGACAATTCGCCAAACTCCTGACGCAGATTCGTCATCGCCAACTGGATGACTGCTCGCTTCCAATAATCGATATTATAAAAAGTACGCTTGATGCTTTCTTCATCGCCAGTGGGTCGTACCCACATGACACCATCTACGGTAATTTCAACGTTGTCTTTGGTAATCACTGGTTGAGGCTCAATATCCATGGTGTGTTCGCGGATGTCGCGCACGCGAGTGATGTTAATGAGCGGGATTTGAACTCCAAAACCCGGCATCACAAACCGGCTGTACTTCCCCAGGGTTTCCTGAATGCCCCGCTCGTAAGGACGCAGGGTAAAGATTGGTCCATATACTGTTCTCATCATGTTCTCCTTGATCGAAATTCTTTCCGGGTGCTCACGCTGTACTGACTAATGATTGGACCTGAACGCTTCTTTCACCAACCGATAGTGCCGCTTGCACAGCTTCAACAATCCGTTGCTCGGCATTTGCAGGGATTACGTTAATCAACTCGTGTTGACTGGGCAATCTCGCAAATTCATCTGCCAGGCGGCCTGTGCGACTCAAAGCGATAACCGGACGGCCATGTTCCAAACTCAAGTCGATATCATTCCGGGAAATTTCGCCGCCGTTGATCAAGACCGTTACAGACTGATTCCCTTTGGACAGGGTGGTTGCCGTATCGACGATCCAGGCTGACTCATCGCCGAACTGGCTTCCGGGCACCAGAATGAAATGGGAGTAATGTGGCTCTAACTGCCAGCGTTTTTCCCCCCACCATAGAAATTTCGTGCTGCGCGGACCGCCCGGCCAGGTGACCAACTCTTCGGGCACTACGCCAACCAAAGGAAATTTGTAGCCATTTTTCGATCTTATCTGGCCGATTTTAGCCATCACCCCCATATCTGTTCCTCCGCAGACGATGGCTGCGTTTGTGTTTTCTGCGATCTCAGAAATGGTTACGATGGCTCGCCGAGTCATTTCCGCTTCTCGTTTGTCAATGCCACCACCAATCAATACGATTACAGGATACTTACCCTCCAGCTCCAATCCGGAGAGAGCTTGCGCCAAATCCGAACGTGCCTCAGGAAAAATACAGAGCGTTTGGCGGTTGGGGAAATTTATTGTTTGAGTACGCATTATTACCTTCTTTCGGTTGGCATATCTTATCAATTGGTCATTTGTTCGTTATTGCTGAATCAGCAAATATTAATTCACTAAAGTAGTACTTTCTTTTAATTTTGGAATCCGGCGCAGTTTGCCGTACATAAACACGATCGGATAAACCATTAGGGTAAGCAAATCCATAACGATAAAGAGCAAGTTCAGTTTCATTACCTTTTCTCCTGGTGGATATTAACGAGAACATCATTGCACCATAAAGATGCTTATCTGATCCTGGCTGGGTGAGCGAGCTGCTATTCTTAAACTACTCATCTGTCTCATCCAATAACTTTCTGATATGTTTACGCCTCTGCCGAAGGGCTTCATGCTCCGCTACCCGTTTGTTAAATTCATCATTGTCTATTACCACGATCTCAGGCGGACTTTGAGCAGAGATCTGGGCGGCCTCATCCCTGAGTTGGATATCGTCAAAGACCTTCAAGAAAGCTCCCACACCCTGGCGCACAAGCTTC
>JBAVJG010000482.1:0-3766 GCA_049687655.1 Anaerolineales bacterium
TATCCACTTTGCTCATGGGGAGACTGTTTCAATAATTTCAAGTGTTACTTGCAGTTCGGCCTGCACGATGATTTCCATGAAGACGGGATCGCCGAAGGGATCGCCGAATGGGTCAATGGCCTGCCAGGCGGTGTTGTAGGTGCCCGGTTCGCTTGGCGCGGTGAAGCTGATGCGGATGCTGGCCTGACTCCCGGCGCGGGCGGGGTAGAGCGCTCGCTCTGTCGCTGCCCCCATTTCCGACCCGCCGACGAATCTCAGACGGTAACGCGAGTCCCAGTTGCAAGAGCCGTTATTCTGGACAAGCCAACCTTTATCCACGCTGGCGCCGGGGGAGACCACGGTTCCGTCGGGAACGGTCAGGTCTTCGACGAATGCCAGGCTATCTGTGCAGGGTGGCGTAGGGGTGGGACTGGAAGTTGGGACTGGTTGTGGGGTGTAGGTAGGGATAACGGGGGTGTTCCCCTCGACGAGAGCCTGGGTCGGCGTGGGCGCTTTGGGTGGGATAAAAGGTGTCGGTGTGGGTGCCGGAGTACAGGCCGGGGACAGGGTCAAGGTCAATAGAAAGGCAAGCAGGTAAAGCCGTAGTTTGAAGCGATGCTGGGTGTTCATTTGTCCCCGTAAAAAAGCAGGGGCACGATATTTCGTGCCCCTGCGGGAATTTTATTCTTCCTCTTCAACCGTTTCGTCGTCGATCTCATCCTCTATGACAAGCGGCATAAGTAATTCGCCGCCCAACGCTTTCTGGCGGATGGTGGTCTCGATCTCAATCGCCATCTCCGGGTTTTGACGCAGGAATTCTTTGGAATTCTCGCGTCCCTGGCCGAGGCGCACGTCGCCGTAAGAGTAGAAAGAACCACGCTTGTCGACAATCTCGAATTGGGTGGCCAGGTCGAGCAGGTCGCCAACTTTGGAGATGCCTTCGTTGTACATGATATCGAACTCAGCCGTACGGAAGGGAGCCGCGACTTTATTCTTGACCACGCGTACGCGCGTGCGGTTGCCGATGATTTCCGAACCGACCTTGATGGATTGGATGCGGCGCACGTCGAGCCGGACGCTGGAGTAGAACTTGAGCGCCTGGCCGCCGGTGGTGGTCTCAGGATTGCCGAACATGACACCGATTTTCTGACGCAACTGGTTGGTGAAGACGACTGAGGTCTTGGTCTGATTGATGGCGCCGGATAGCTTGCGCAGCGCCTGAGACATCAGCCGGGCATGCACACCCATGGTGGGATCGCCCATGTCGCCCTCCAGTTCGGAGCGGGGGACAAGAGCAGCGACTGAGTCGATCACGACCACGTCCACTGCGCCGGAGCGGACCAGTGTCTCGGTGATCTCGAGTGCCTGCTCACCGATATCCGGTTGTGAAACCAGCAGGTCGTCCACGTCCACACCCACGCGGGCCGCATAGACCGGGTCGAGGGCATGTTCCATATCAATAAAAGCAGCCGTGCCGCCCAATTGTTGGGCCTCTGCGATAATATGCTGGCAGAGGGTGGTCTTACCGGAAGATTCCGGGCCATAAATTTCTGTGATACGTCCACGTGGAATGCCGCCTACACCTAAAGCTATATCCAGGGAAAGGGAGCCAGTGGGGATGACTGCGGTTGTCATGCTATGGGCGTCACCCAGACGCATAATCGAGCCATCACCGTACCGTTTAATAATATCGCCTACAGCTTTTTCGAGCACTGCCTGGCGGCCATCGTCTTTCGAATCATCCTTTTTGCTTTTTCGTGCCATGTCTTGTTCTCCAAATAAGTGTGTAGGTCCGAACTTTGCTTTGTGTACAGTATAGCACAGATGTTCGGTTCGTCAAGGTGTCAACGCGTCATTGTCAGGGATGGAGTGACGGAGCAATCCCCAGCCAGAATGAGACTGCCATGCCCCATTACGGACCGACGCCCTTACGGGGCGGACGGTGAGGCTCGCAGTGGCGCAAATTATTGAATCGGTGGCGGGACTTCCGGAGTGACCGGGATGGTGGGTGTGGATGGAATGAATTTCAACTTTGGCGTCGGAACCGGATTGAGCGCAAAACCGTCTTTCGCGTGGAAGGTGAAATACGTCACCTGGCCGGGGAAAACTTCAACCCAAAATTGATGAATTTTGTTATCGTATCCCAAGGAAACTTTGTAAATCCCGGCTGGCAGGTCGCTCAACGCCATGTTCTCATTATAGTAGGGGTCGGGATTGATCGCTCCGCCACCATAGGTCCATACAGTGCGCAGGGGTTTCCCCTCGGGTTCGGGGCGCACTTCCACTGTATGGGTGCGCAGCTCTTCGCCATCTTCGTCCAGGATGCGCCCTACCAGCACTCCCCAGCCCTGGGGTGGCGACATCCATAACTCCGGGTTGTAGGTGTTATAGAACGTATTCTCTCCCAGGCGCACTTCGAAATGCAGGTGTGGGCCGGTGGTCAGACCTGTATCGCCCACGTAGCCAATCACATCGCCCGTATCCACCCACTGCCCATCGGATACATTTATCGCCTCCATATGCGCATAGATCGTGTAGAGTTGTTGTCCACGGTAACCGAAATCGTGCCGGATGGCGACGGCCTGCCCGTACGGGTCATCCATGTTGAGTGGCGCTTCTGTGAACAGCCCCCAGCCAGCCCAGACGACAGTTCCCGGCCCGGCTGCCAGGATGTGCGTGCCTTTCTCGTCGGGGATGTCCACTCCGGAGTGGACCACATTGTCGAAAAAGATGCCGCCGTAGCGATATTGCGCTAGCGGCCAGTTGACGTTGTCTGCGCCGATGGGACGGGCGAAGTAGAAATGGTCATAAGGGGAGACTGCCCAGGGAACGGGATACAGCGGTGGACGCCAGCCAGAGACTGGTTCTGCGCCGGGCGTGGGTAAGTCAAAACGCAGGGGCGGTGAGGTGGACGTCGGCGCGTCTGGCCGGACCTCAACCTGCCCGCCGTTATCGTAAGCGATCACTGGCGTTGGCGTCCCTTCAGATGATGTGCTGCAGGCGGAGAGGATAAATACGGCGAGAAACAAAACAATCCAAATGTCATTGCCTGCACTGTGTGTGCAGGCACGCGTGCGAGGAGCCCCAAAAGGGCGATGAAGCAATCTCATGTAACTTTGAACCATGAGATTGCCGCGCTTCACTCCGTTTCGCTCGCAACCCCGCCGTACGTTGGCGGGGCAATGACACGTGCTAATTTTCTTCATGGCGTCGCTGAAGATTCGACGGTCTCTGTCGCATCCGGTGTAATAGTCGATGTCGGCGATAAAGTGGGCGTGAATGTTTGCGTAGGCGTGTGCGTCCGAGTAGGTGTGTCCGTTGCGGTCGGACGCGGTGTGCGGGTTGGGATGGGAGTCCGCGTGGGAACGGGCGTGTTTGTGGGCGTGGGGGTGGGCGGCTGGATGTGGGTAGGAGTCACCAGCACATCGCTGGGATAGATCTCGAGCATGGCGCTGTACCAGTCCAGGCCGCCGGTGAGGGCAAATTCGGTGAAGCGCGCTCCACTGTAATAGGTCCTCCAGTTAGGTAAAGATGGCAGCCGTTCCCAGCCATATTGGCGCGCCAACGAAGTAAAATCCAACCAGTAGCCGGGTGGCATATCCGCATATTTGCCGCCCTGTTCGTAAGCGACCGGGTCGAGTTCGTAGCGGGCTGCCAGATCCCAGGGCGGGTTGTGCAACGGTTGGCCCTGCGTGCCATCCTGACTCAATGTGCGAATATAGAGTTTCCAATAGGTCTGCGTGCCGAAATCCTGGCGGATGGTAACCATCCAGCCGGCGTTGCTCAT